>JAYTZS010000076.1:0-5898 GCA_043741885.1 Bdellovibrio sp.
TACCAAAAAAATCCTTATAGAATTAAGGTTGAAGATCCGCCCCAAGCTAAATATTTGGTTCAGCAATTCGTCTATCCCGCGGAAAAGCCTCAGAAGGCCAATGCTTTAATTAAGATTCTTCGAGCCCACCCTTTTCAGTGTGCTCTCATTTTTTGCCGGACGAAGGCGACAGTCGAAGAAATTGGAAAATTGCTTTACCGAATGAAAGTCAAAACTTCAGTCCTTCATGCCGATCTTTCGCAAGCAGATAGAGATCAAACTGCCCGGCTCTTTCGGAACGGAAGTTTGCGAGTTCTGGTTGCGACTGATATTGCAGCTCGTGGTTTAGACATCGAGTCGTTAGATCTCGTCATCAATTTTGATCTGCCTTCGAGCATCGATACTTACATCCATCGAATAGGTCGAACGGGCCGCGCCGGCCGGCTAGGAACCGCAGTTGCTATAGCGACAGAATATGAAAACGATCTAATTTTGCAAATCGAAAATGCTACAGGCCAGCCAATGGCCCGTAATTCACTTTCGGCCATTGTGAGTGATGAAAATAGCAATCTCCAAGAAACTTTGACTCGAACCCTACAAATCTCCGTAGGGCGGTCACAAAAAGTAACGCCTGAGGAAATACGCAAACTGCTTACTTCTGGATCGCAGGCATTAGAACCTACTGATATCGGTCGGATTGAAGTGCAGGATCGAATGAGCTTTGTGGCAATTTCATCCCTAAGGGCCGAGCGAGCATTACATAAGCTAAGAAATTCTCAAACCAGAGGCCTTCGGATGGAATTGAAAATTTTCTAATTTTTCAATGTGAGAAGTCCCTCTGGTTGTGGCCTAGCTCAAGTCAGTTTAAAGTGTCGAAGTGAAAAAAAATGTGAAAAAATCAGCGAAAAAATCCCAATTAGGCACTCCCACTTCAGCAGTGCTTCAAAAATATCTAAAGGATCTCGCAACTGTTTTCAAACTTCCAGTTTCAAAAGCAAAAAACTCTCTTGCTTTGGAAGAATATCCTTTTGACCGACAGCTTCTGAACACGAGCCGCCTTTACAGAGAAAGTCGAAAATTGTATTTTTCTTTAGGTGGAAGTTATCGGCAGACAGTTTCATCTACCATGCGTTCTCTCAGCTCCCAAGACTTGTTTGAAAGTCAGATTGATTTTACTCCTGCATTGACGGAAATGAAGTGGTTCCAAAATAATTGGGCGGAGGTCGCAGATCCAGAAGCTGAAATTGAGGCGCTTAACCGGTTCAATGAGATCTCTATTTTTCATGAACAAAACCACCGTGTCGTTTGGAGATTGCTACCACCTCCGCCATCTGAGAAGCGAGATATTAGCCGCTATCTTAATTTTGCTGAGAGCCTAGTTGTACTCTTGGATTTAGCGTTGGGTGATGAACTTGGAAAAGAGTTGTCGCCGGTATTTGAGCGGATGAAAGTGATCTATCGATCTGGCGGGCAACACCATTGGAGTCAAAAATCCAAATCAATTTACCGTCAATATCTTTTGGCGTTGGTGTGCTCAACTTATTACGTGCTTGAAATGATCAATTCGGAGGATATTCTCAAAGCTGTGAATTACGTCCTCCCTGGGCAATCAAAAATCAATCAGCAAGCAGTGACTCGAAGTTTAGAGATCAGCGAAATGTTCACCCGGATCACCAATCCCCAATGGCAGGAGCGCTATTGGCAACAAGCCCGAACCAAGCTTCAGAAAATCCACCAGGGCTCAAAGGAAAATCCACTGTATCTTCCGGAGGATCCATTAGATCTTGAAGAGGAATTCATCATCGCTCGGCGAGTATTAGACTTTTATGGTTTGTAAAAACAAAAAATTTATTTCTTAATCGACGCTTTAAACATGACCCAAGCTCGACTGGCATCTTTTAGGCGGCCCATGTATGTATTGTCAGAACCCGAGAATTGGTCGGCTCCGAAAATGAGCTCAGTCTGATTTGAAAGTGGGAAAACAAAGTCAATTTGAGTCAAAGCGCTCGAGTCCGAATTGAATTGAGTGAAAAGAGCTTCAGCTCCAACGCCATTTTCGAAAGTCTTGGCCAATCGGACACTTGCAATGGATTGTGTTTTTTCCCGGCCTGACCACTTACCTTCACGAAGCTGACTGGCGGACGACTGAAGCCCCAATTGCCATTTATCAAAGCTAGGTAGATCCAAACCAAGCACGTAGACAAATTCATCTGACTTGTCAGTGCCTAAGCCGGTCTCATCAAAAGTGTTGAATTCTCGCTTAGTGTTTTGCAAGGCCTCGATTCGCAGGAGATATCCGCTAAAGTCGCTCGTGACTGTTAAACCACTTGTCTGCAGCGGCCGGAAATCAGGCGTCGCCACAAAAACTCCAGGAGTGCTTCCGAGTGTTATAGAATAAACAGGCAGGCGATCATAATAATTCAAATAAAACAGCGACAAGTCAAAACTTGAAATCTGTTGGGTTAATCTGGCGCCGTATTCGCCACGTGTCAGTGCATCTTGTGGGTTGCGCTCAATTAAAAGACTGCTTCCAGGAACTGAGCTCGGCGGTTGAAGAGTATTGAAGTCGCTTCCAGCGCTTGGAAATAAACTCAAACTTGCCTTTGGAATGTAGAGCATTTGAAAAGAAGTAGTTGAAAAAATCCACTGCAAATTGAGAATTGGCGAGTCTAGTCGGTTCCTGGATAAATTGCCAAGACCCGCTTCGCGGTAATCCTTCGGATTTACAATGTCAGCATAGTAACTGCCGAAAGCCTCCCCCCAAACAACCTGCTGATATCCAGCTCTAAGTCGGAAATAGTCGCCTTGGTATTGGAGGTAGTTATCTCGAGGAAAAAAAGATTGCGAATCATTTTTACCAACATCACCTGATCCATAGCGCTCAGGATGGGCAGAATAAGCTGCTTCAACTTCTGCCCGTAGACCTAGCACAGAAGACCATTCGTTATTGTATTGGGCCTTCTGTTCGTAACCGAATGTGTGCCGATGAGAAGCAATATCTGGGGGCCCTTTTGTATGTGTGGCATACCGGGCATCAAATTCCAATTGATACTGATACTTTGCCGCAGAAACTAGGAAGGGACTCGAGAAAAATAAGAGCAGAACAACTTTAATTATTAAGTGATTCTTTGTTGAAGAAGGAGTCATTCAACGTTTCTTTCTTATAGCCTGAGAATATCAAAATTGATTTTTGATTCGGGTTGAAAGCGCTGACAATTTCTATTTTTGTTATTAATTTATGCCCCAAAAATTCCTTAGGATCTTTATAAGTTGCGATTTTTAATTCTTTTCCGTCATCAGTCTTAAAAATTGCCTTGAGAGGCATATAGGAATTTGTATCTATCCAGTATTCAATTTTTGGATAAGTTACTTCAGGTTTTTTCTTAGTGAGCGATAAGTGAATTGCAGCAACTGAGTTTATCTTTTCGGATTCTTTAACTTCCACTTCGTAATCGTCGCCAAAGTTAGTTCGTGCAATATCACCATTAGAAACCTCCCCAGTCAGCTTTTGCTGCATGCTCACTCGAGTGGGACGTTTTATATCTGGAGTGAAAAACCAAAGGTCATCTTCCTTCATCAAAAGTTTTCTTCCAGCCTGCCGTTCAGGAAAAACGGTTTCCACCAAGCTCATGTGAGTACCTTTAGAGTAAACTTTAAATTTTGTCTTCTGTGCTCCAGAAGCTTTGAAGTCGTTAACTTCTACAAAAAAAGAGTTGTCAGTATTGATATGGCGCATTTCGTCAGCTTTTTTAACCATTTCAATTCCACTGAGGCCAAAGGCTTGCAGTGAGAAAACAATACATAATGTTGTCAGCAGTCTGTTCATCTTAGTTTCCTTGTTCGAATTCTTCTTTTAATTTCCATTTCGAATTCTATTATTTCGAATTCTATTATTATGGTGACGAGCTGGACTGAGAGGAACTTCGAATCGATAGAATTTATAAAACTAGACTAGGCCGATCGCGATCTATCTTTAGAATAGAGGCATGGACCAAATGTTAGAACTCTCAAATGTCAGCAAAACTTACGGCTCCGGTGAAGCTGCGGTATTCGCAGTTCGCAATATTTCTTTGAGCATCGGGGAGGGTGAATTCACTGCATTTGCCGGAAGCTCGGGAAGTGGAAAAACAACTTTGCTCAATCTTATCGGCGGGATCGATTCTCCATCCTCTGGGGAGATCCGCCTTGAGGGACAGGCTTTGGCTCAACTGAGCAGTCGCCAGTTAGCAGATTTACGGCGTCAGAAATTGGGATTTATTTTTCAAACCTTCAATTTGCTTCCAGTTCTTAGCGGAATAGAAAATGTCGAGTATCCCTTGCTTCGGTTAGGTCTTAAGACCGCGCAATTAAAAAAGAGGTCGCTAGAGGCCATCCAACGGGTAGGGCTGGAAAAAGTGATGCATCATCGGCCGAACCAAATGAGCGGCGGCCAACGGCAACGAGTTGCTATTGCAAGAGCCCTCGTTCATCAACCAAAAATAATTTTAGCTGATGAGCCAACCGCAAACCTCGATAAGAAAACAGCAGCAGAGATCATCAGTCTAATGCGCACTTTAAATTTAGAAAGTGGAGTGACTTTTCTTTTTTCTACCCATGATCCAATGATTATGGACGCTGCGAGGCGAGTGATTCGTGTCTCTGACGGTCAATTGACTTTGCCAGATTCAGGAAACTAAATGTTGTATTGGCGTTTGGCCTTTCGAAATCTCCTGCGACACCGGGGCCGCTTAATCCTCAATTTGATTCTTTTGGTAGGGGCATTTTCAACAATTGTTTGCTTCAAAGGATTTAAATCTCATGTCCTGAAGACAATTCACGATGCAATCATCGATACACAGTATGGACACCTTCAGGTTGCCCAGAAAAGTTTCTTTGACAATTTGCCGGTTGAACAGAACTCTGAAAAAATGGTCGAAAATGCGGATGAGCTGGCTGACAAAATCAGTCATATCCCAGGAGTGCAATTTGCCTCGCCGCGCGTTGAATTCTATGGTTTGATGAACACTGAAGAAAAATCAGTTAACGCCCACTTCATCGGGTTGCAGCCTCTGATCGAAAACCGAGTCCAAACTGCTATGTTGATCAAAGAAGGTCATATTTTTGACCAACCTAAGCAAACTATTGTCAGCACTGGAATGAAAACTAAGCTGAATATAAATGCGGGGACTGACGTCACTGTTGTCAGCACGACTCTCAATGGCGGTGTCAATGCGATGGACCTAAAGATCAATGGAGTGTTCAGCACTGGATTTGCAGATATTGACAATGGAACTGTTTTTTTAAACTTGAAGGATTCTCAGAGAATCCTGGATACAGACGCAGCCGATAAAATCATTGTGACTTTGAACAACGAAAATGAAATTCCTCTGATTCGAAGCGAAATTTTGAAATTGTTAACCGGGACAAATTTGCAAGTAAAGACTTGGCGAGACCTTGCTGAACTTTACAACCAAGTCGAGAATTTTTACATCTTCCAAAATTTTTTTATTGAACTAATCATCTTAATGCTTTTGCTTTTGAGTGTTGCAAACACCGTCAGCATGACGGTGTTCGAGCGGCTGAGTGAGATCGGCACACTGAGAGCTTTAGGAGATTATGAATCAGATGTTCGTTTTCTATTTTTAATCGAATCTTTTTTGCTTGGAGTTTTTGCAGTTTTAATTGCAATTCCGGTTTCCTTGGGACTGATTCAATTGGTTACCAGTCTTAATTGGACACTTGTACTTCCGCTGTCAAGTCTACCGATTCCTTTTAAGCTGGTCCCAACGATCGAGGCCTATTTGGAGGCCTCGATCGTTTGTTTGCTGTCTGTAATGGTGGCGAGCCTCTGGCCAGCTCGAAAAGGCTCACAAGTTTCAATCGTTATTGCATTGGGAGCCAAGATTTGAGGAATGTTTATGACACTGTTTCTTAATTTAG
>JAYTZS010000077.1:0-5897 GCA_043741885.1 Bdellovibrio sp.
GGTAATAAAAAAAACGGCCCATTACGGGTTTGGGCGTATTTTTGTCGTTCGTAAACTGGGGCAATTACCTCATTTCCATCCTTTTGTGATTCCATCCACAGACTGGCGTGTGCATTTAAACCGAGTCTGCTTAAAGCCTCGTCTCTTTTCTTGCTTGAGATGCCCTTGCCGATGGATTCGTTTCCGCCACCTCGAAAAATGAGAAGGGGGTAGCTGTGAACGCATGAATCGAACGAATTCATTCTCAGAAAACTGAAACTGTTCTCTTATAGCTTCAAATGTCGTTCTATCTTCCCATCCCATGCGAATCATCCGATCGATGTCTGTAGGAGAAAACGAATCTATTTTTAATTTGAATAAGCGAGAAAGTCCCATCTGTTCCTCATACTTTCTTTTTGGAGTACTCGAACATCTTTTGCCAATAGCCCGATATATCCAACTTTACTTCCAGAGTTTTCAAAATCGAATAAACTCCACCCAATTTTCGATGCAGAAAAATTAAGCCATAAGGAGGTGGACTGTAAACGAGTTCATTCGCCAGGGCTTTCGCCGCCTTTTGCGAATGGAGGAGGTGTTCCTTATCAGAAAAATCAAATTTTTCGTACCCAGATTTAGCTGCAAAGAAGGGTTGAATAGATGCCTTCAGCATTTGCTCAAAAGCGGAAAACGCGGATTTGGATTCACGCTCGTCAATAAGTCCAAATTGAATCGCATGATTTTTCAACGCAACGGAATCACCTTCAGCAGCGAGGTGTAAAAGCTGAATGTATTCGATGACAAAGTCATTAGAGTATCTTCTTGTGGCACCAAAATCCAAAAGTACCAGGCTAGATTGCTTACCTGTTTCGTCGACCAAGAAATTTGCCCAATTGGGATCTGTCTGGACAAGGCCCCATGCGAAAAATTCGTGAAAGTAGAGATCCAAAATCGCGTGGGCCAAGGACTCGCGTCTAAAAATATCGGGCTTCGTAGCGATCCAAGATCTTAACGTAAGGCCTTGCTCAAAAGTCATTGCCAGCACATGTGCAGTTGAGATTTCCCCGATCACTTCCGGTACGCGGAACTTGAAACCGCGTTGCGACTCCATGCCATTGACGAGGGTCCCATATTCTTTTTGATACTGGGCCTCACTAAGATAATCTACTTCTTGTCTCAGAATAGATTGAAACTCCGTAAACAAAGGATCAAGACTCATTTTTCGGCCCGTCACCTGGCAGAAAGACGAAGCGATTGTTTTCAAAATTTTCAAATCGGAATCAATAGAGTCGGCGACGCCGGGATATTGTACCTTTAGAGCGATGTCTCTGCCCTGAAAATGAGCTCGATGCACTTGTCCAATGCTCGCTACACCAATTGGCTTGGAAGAAAGGTCCTCGATCTGTTTCAGCTTTAGCGGTCCGAGCTCCTGTTGGAGAACGGTCTCAACTTGAGAAAACGGCTGGGCAACGGCAGCACTTTGCAATTGGCTTAAAGCCTCGATGGCCTCGGGCGGAAAATAATTGCTGAGATCTAAACTCAGAAGTTGTCCCGCTTTCATAGCTGCACCCTTCAAGCGCGAGAGGCTATTCGCAATCAGAACGGCTTGCTCCAAACGCGACTTGATATCCCCTGACCGCATTTCTTTTAGGCCAACTCGGGCTGCCAGTTTAGCCAACTCTACTGACCTGCTAAAGGTCGATGATTTCATCAAAGGGCCACCAGTCCTGGTTCAAGCAATAGCCAGAACCAAAAAGCAGATCGCACCGTCCAGACGATGGTTCGCGGCCAGTTGCTCCAAACAAGTACGTTTTTTACGGCTTTTGGATTTTTCTCCAGATGACGATGAATCGGAACATTCACAAGTGCCGTTAAAACCCAAAGAGTACAGATCGAAATGAAATTTAAAAAATAAGTAGCACAAGGCTGAGCCCAAAAAAGCCAAAGTCCTGAAAGGAGTTCGACTCCCATCGCCGGCCCGACGATCCAAGTGATGCGAGTGGTGTGCAAGCGATGAAGGTCGCTAAATGTATCAGAATCTTGATGCAACCGAAAACCGGGATAGACCAGAATCTGCACCAACCAAATAATCCCGGTCATAAAACAGCAAGAAAATATTTGTAAGAGAACGATGGTCTTCATGCCGTGCGAACCAGCTTCTGCCGAACGACAAAAGCCTCCCTATCCAACACTTTCCAACGCTCCTCTGTGATTTTTTCGCTCGCGCGCGCCATCATCGAAAGCCGTGGATTTTGCAGAAAAAATTCACGATGTTTACGGATAAACTGCCAATAAAGACCATCGACCCCATCGCACCAGTCGCCTTTTGAATAGCCGCCCATTTTTCGCAAATAATTAGAGCCACAGATGTAGGGTTTCGTGGCGAAGATTCCGCCGTCTGAGAAAAGCGCCATACCATACACATTTGGCCCCATAACCCAATCAGATGAATCAAGAAACATTTCCATAAACCAGCGGTGTGCTTCACGGGGTTCCACTTCTAATAAAAGCATGAGGCTGCCAACGACCATAAGTCGCTCAACATGATGCGCGTACCCTCTCTTCAACACTCGCCGAATTGTTTCATCGAGCGGAGGAATTCCCGTTTTGCCTTCATACCAAAGTGGGCTTAATTTATTATGGTGCTGCCAAAAGTTTGTTTTCTCTTGTTGCTCACTGAAGTTTTGATAAACACCGCGAACAAATTCTCGCCAGCCGATGATCTGACGTAGGAATCCCTCAAGTGAGGATAAAGGCACCTTGTTTTTCTGACTGAATAGAAGAGTTTGCGCAACGACTTCAGCTGGGGTCAGCAAACCACAGTTCAAAAATGGCGTTAGTACAGAATGAAAAAGAAATTCTGAATTGGGTGGAATCGCATCTTCGTAGGGACCAAAATCATGAAGGCGCTCGTTCAAAAAAGTCTCTAGCCACTGGTGAGCACCTGCGCGATCAACAGGTAGCCAAAAATCAGATGTATTGCCAGGATGCTTATGGAACTCTTTAGCAACAAGTTTCGCAACCTCTAGCACAATCTTTGTGGGTCGAGGCTGAGGCAGCGGCGGCGTCGACTTCTTTTTTGGCAATGCCAAGCGGTTCTCGGCATCGAAACTCCATGCGCCTCCCACCGGCTGATTATTCTTGACCAAAATTTGCAAGCGCTTGCGCTGGCTCTCGTAAAAGCTTTTCATAGCGGGACGGCTCTTGGAGAGAAGGTACTCTTGAAACATCGGCCGCGACGTTAAAAACATTGGACTAGGACATCTCTGCAAAGGAATCTTTGCCTTTTCAAACAAGCTCTCTATTCTCTTTTCAAAAAACTTATCTTCGATTTCGAAGCAGAGGGCCTTTTGGACTAACTTTTCTTTCAGAAATTTCGCTAGGGATTGTTCATAAGATATATTTTCGTTTCTTAGTTCTTCATAATGCACATTGTATCCGGCGGCCTTCAGTTCATCGCGATAAGTTCGCATAGCAGCGAAAAAAAACATAATTTTGTGCTGATGAAATCGATAGTACGAAGCCAGCTCATTGTCTTCGCGCAGAAAGAAAATGGTATTTTTAGCAGCGGCTGCCATTTCTTTGAAATGCTTGGGCTCGAACAGTTGATTGCCCAAAACCAAAATCAGGTTCATAAATCAAGCTCCATCGGCATGTTGAGCAAGTCCTTTTGCGCGACGAGGATTTCCAACATTAAATTTGCCGACAAAATCATCTCGCCCAAGGCTTTAAGCTTTTGCGCGTCTATCACCGAGTTTTGATTTTGGGATGAGTCCACAGCTGAAAAGTCTTTGGCGATTTGTTGAAGCATTTTGGCTTCACGATTTTTCAGAACATCGCGAATGACTTCATTAATATTTTCAGCCGGCGCATAAAGTTTTGTTTTTTCATTTGTTGAAGGAACCACATGAATAAGCCGGTGACGGCATAGCTCTTCTAGGGCTGGGCTGATGAGAGCCTTTGATAGACTCAGGCAATCCGTGAGATCGGTGCAGCTGACGGGCGTCTTAGAAAGATACACCTGAGTCCATATGGCTCCATGGATGCGGCGAAAACCCCAATAGCGGATAAAATTGCCGATCGACAAAGATAGCTTTTGTAATGGAACGTTTTTGGCTTTACTTTTCATATTGTTCATACTACTATGAACAATATGAAAAGCGAAGAGATAAGCAAAATAAAAGTTTACTATGACGGCCTATGCCGCGCCTGCAGTCGCGAAATAGGTCACTACAAGTCTCAGACTGGCGCAGAGAATATAGAATTCATCGATATTTGTGCTCCCGGATTCGATCCCTTGCTGGAGGGCCTCGACCCAATTCAGGTCCACAAGGAAATGCACGTGCGCCGAAGCGACGGAAGTCTTGCGACTCGAGTAGAGGCTTTCGTCGTCATCTGGGAAACTTTGCCGAAATTTAGGTTTCTTGTCGGCCCAGCTCGACAACGACAGATTCGTGTATGTCTTGAGTTGGGTTACTCCGTTTTTGCTAAAATTAGGCCATGGCTTCCGCGGAAAGCAGCTGCAACGGAGTGCCAGGATAGTCCTTACTGCGAGGTTAAAAATGTTAAAGCTACCCATTGATTTTCAATCGTCGGCCTCGGTCTCCGGGGAATTACTTGAGCCTTGGCTCATTCAATCGGGTGCTCAATCGGCGAGGTGTTCGATACCACCAGAGTTTGGCGGTCCTGGCGGGGGGTTTTCTCCTGAGGATTTGTTTTTGCAGTCATTGATCAACTGTTTTATCGGAACCTTCAAAGTATACGCCAAAGGCTCGAGGATTCATTTTGCTCGTCTGGATGTATCAGGGCGCTTGACGGTTGATCATAATTCATCCGGGGCCGTGCGTATGCAGAGTTGTCATCTGAAAATAGAAATCTTTGATGTGGAAAAGCCTGATCGTTTAAAAGCGCTTGTCGAAAAGGTTTTGCGCGACGGTTTTATTCTCAACTCCGTCAAGACCGAAATCAATCACCATTTGATTATTCACGAGGTTAACAATGATCAGCCGTCTGCAAAAGCAAATTCAATTTAAATTTTTGCTTA
This sequence comes from Bdellovibrio sp., assembly GCA_043741885.1. Classification (GTDB taxonomy): domain Bacteria; phylum Bdellovibrionota; class Bdellovibrionia; order Bdellovibrionales; family Bdellovibrionaceae; genus 21-14-0-10-47-8. Next base: position 5,021 of record JAYTZS010000077.1, read on the forward strand.
CCGTCGCACTCTTTACGGCACTTCCCCTGTTGATTGCTCAATGTACCTTGGCAGCTGCCGAAGAAAATTGCTTCTATTCCCTTTCAGCTAAATCTATTGACGGAAAAGTAATTGATTTTTCGAGCTACCGCGGAAAAGTGATCTTAGCCGTGAACGTGGCTTCGCAATGTGGATTTACTCCTCAATATTCTGGTCTTGAAAAGCTTTATAAGAAATTCAAGAATCGAGAATTCATTATTTTTGGATTTCCCAGCAATGATTTCGGTGGACAGGAACCAGGCACTGACGCCGAAATCAAAAAATTCTGCAGCTTGAACTATCAAGTCAAATTTCCAGTTTTTTCTAAAGGGCCAGTGACAGGTGACAATAAAATTCCGGTTTATAAATTCTTAGCCAAATACGCCCCGGGAGATCAACAAGGCGAGGTAAAATGGAATTTTGAAAAATTCCTAATCGATAAAAAGGGACATGTTGTTAGAAGGTTTCGCTCATCGATCGAACCCGACGACGCTCAATTCATCGGTGCTATAGAAAAAGAGATCAAGACCCAATGAAATACTTGAGCAAGAATCCATTAAAGCTGAAATCAGCACTTCGCCAAATTCTCTTATTCACTTACTTGCCCGCAGTTACGGCTTGTTCTACCGTGTCTTTCCCCACGGTAGAGAAAGTTGATCTCGAGCGATTTATGGGAACCTGGTATGTCAGCGCCGGAAGATTTACGGTATTTGAAAAAGATGTCAATAATGCAGTGGAAATTTATCGGTATGACAAGGCCACGGATACGATCGATATCAACTTCTCCTATCGGCAGAATTCACCCGAAGGCAAGGAAAAGAAAATACCGCAGACTGGAAAGATTGTCGCCGCAACCAAC
>JAYTZS010000078.1:0-5896 GCA_043741885.1 Bdellovibrio sp.
TCTCAGCGCCCAGTGCTCCGACGAACTTGGTGGCTGCTCTCAGCACGGTCACATCAGGTCATGGCAAAAACGCGAAAACGACAACTGTGGTGAAGATCTCTTGGACTGCTTCAACAGATAATGTGGGTATCACAAAGTACAATGTTTATCGCAGTGTGAATGGAGTCGCGACTGTTCTAGTAACCTCAGTGGCTGGATCAACTTTGAGCTATCAAGACAATTCGACGGTCGCCGGAAATAGCTACTCTTACTCGGTAAAAGCACTTGATGCGGCAAACAATATCTCGAGCGAAAGCAACACAGCCAGCGTGGGCCGATAGAAGGTGCCTGCCCTTTTTTGCGAATGCTTCGCAAAAAAGGGCAGGCACCTCAAAAGATTAAATATCTGGATTTTCGAAGCTCTCAACCGGCACTGGCTTCCAGCCGTCTTGAACCATTCGGTCGTAATCCGTTCCAGGAAACTCCGTTTGTCCCCTTGCTGGCACGGGAAACGAGCCAAAGAGATCTTGAGAAGTGAAGCCCGAACTGATCGATTTTTTATCCTTTGAGTCCCAAGGACGATAGAGCAAAACCAATGAAATCGCATCGCGTGGCCCTTGGAAATAGCGAATTCGCATTGTTATACGATCTTTTGCAGTCAAGATCACAGGGACCGTCGATTGAAGAACTCGAGTCGGGTGGTAGCCATCGTTATCGATAATCAAAATTTCCGAGTGCTCCGAATTGAAATAGGATAACTTGGCGCCGTCATCGGCAATCAAAGCAAACTGATAATTGCCAACAGGAAGGTGAGAGCTCACTTTTAATTTTGTCAGCATGTCGAATCCAAAAAATTCGGTGCGCTCTGAGATTCCCGGAAAGCCGCTGGTAAAAGATCGTGTGGGGATGAATACATTGGAAAAATAAATCGTGCCGGAGTTGATTCCTTCTCGGATGTATTGATCCACCGAATTCCAAATGGGATTTCCGCTGGAATTTGTGTGAAAATAGACATTGGCTTTGATCCGTTGTTCACAGACATCATCGCCTGCCAAACCTGTTTGAACCTTTTTTCCGACTCCAGACAGAGGATCGCAGTTAGGAGAAAGAACTTCAAAGGCCAATTGCCGAGTCGACGAGTGCCCATCTTGATCGGTCAAGCTGATCTGAAAAACATAGGAGCCATAATCCAGATTCGGAAAGTCTTGAGACAAGACAGCGGTGCAATCACTTGACTGAGTCGAGAAGCTGCCGCTTCCCTGCAAAGAGCAAGTGAGATTTTTGACCGAACTGGGGTTTTCGATAGAGTAGGGAACATGGGCTTGGTGCAGTCGGATTGTCGGCGCTTGAATGGTCAAGCGAATTCCATTCGGATCCAGATGAAACAGAAAGGGATCTGAAGTTTGCGATGTTGAATTCGTGCCCATTCCTGAGGTTGCAGTGACCAAAACTTCGTAATCGCCGAAAGAGAGATCACATTGAACCATTGCAAAATCGATTTGATTTCCAGCTGACTCAGAGCATACTGTGGAACTTCCACTGCGCACCACCACAGTGTAATGATCTGCACCGATGGAGCGAGTCCAATGGAAAATCGGGCGATTGCTGCCAACCAAATAAGAGTCTATTTGATTTTCATTTGCTCCGGTCACGCCCAAGACAGATAGAGGGCCGGCTTGAGAACTGGGCAAAACTTGGTAAGCGAAAAAGCTTTTCTCTGCTTGATTGTCGTCGTACTGAAGGCGTGCACAGTTTTGAAAAATAAAAATTCCAGTGGCGAAAGTCACAGCCGCGGCGGCAAACAAATATTTGGACTGGAACTTCATTTTCTGTCTCCTTGAGAAATTTGAGAAGAATTCTTAATTTAGCTAATTAATTCCACACTGGCTTAACGTTCGATCACAAACTCAACTCGGCGGTTGGCTTTTCGACCTTGGAAATTTCCATTGTCAGCAATTGGCACCGTCTGACCGTAGCCGACCGCTTTGATTTTTTGTGAGTCCAAATGATAGGTTTTCTGTAGATAATCTCGAACCGAATCAGCCCTTCGTTGGCTTAAGCGTAAATTGTAACTCGCTTTGCCCACCGAGTCTGTGTGACCTTCAATTTTCATACTCTTAAAATTATCTTTTTCTAGACTTCCGACCAGCTGGTCAAGGGCCAAACGCGCTTCGGGTTTCAACTCGGCCGAATCAAATTCAAACAGCAACTCAGCTGTGATCCTGACCACTTCTCTTGTCACCGGCGAAGCCGCAGGTTTGCCTGGCAGGGCCTCCGGATCAGTTTCAGCAGCGATGGCCTGAGGACGAGGTTCGATCACTCTTTCCAGCGACTGCGCTGGCGAATGGCCAAAGATCGGACCCATGGCATAGTTCAGTCCGACGTAGACTCGCCATTCGGGACTGCCAACGGAGCGAGTGAGCTGACTCCCAGCCCCCGCATGCACAGCCAAAGCTGAGGTCATATCATGCTTCAGTCCAAGCAGACCTTCCAGCGTGGATTGGCTGCGGTCCTGGTCATAGCTCACAGATTCGGTCGGTCGGCTGGCAAAAATCTCGGTGATCAGTTTGGTATCCCATGCACTGACCAAGTAGCTCCCGGCGATGGAAGCAATCCACTGATCTTTGAAGGGCGCAAACGGAAAAGTTGAGACGGGTGCGCCTGGATTTCTTTTTCGATAACCGACATTGAAACCCACGCTGTATTTTTCAGCCAAAGTTGTATCGGCTGCGACTTCGAAATTCAAAGTGGGTCCGGGGCTGCTTCCAGTGAAGGGATTGTCTTTGATAAAATTGAAATTTGCTGAGACCACTGCCGCTAAGCCGCCGGATGCGTCACCGAGAATTCTATACTTGGAGTTCAGTTTAAGCTCAGTGAAGCCATTGCTATCATACCTTGCCACTCCCTGAGTTCGGTCAAGCTCTTGAGACAACACAGCTGGCAAGCTCACACCGACATCCCAGTTCGGAGCTAATCCCAATCCGAAACTGAGATCCATTCCTAAAATTCGATCTCCGGGCTTATCCCCAACCGTCACTCCTGGCAGATCTCGGCTGTAAGCCAAGGTGCCCGAAGCATAGTTAAAAAATAAGCCAAAATTCAAAATTCCAGGCTGCAGAGTTTCCGATGATTGCACAGTGACAAAATCCAAACCATTGGTCGTTGGGTTGAAATTTTGCGTGTCAGTTCCCAATATATTCGCATGACTGGCGCTGGGGAATAGAGCGAAGAAGGCGAAAAAAACAGAGCCGAGTAGGATATGCAAACGTTTTTGCAGCGCTAAGCTAAGCGTTAAATTCAACATTCTTTTATTGAATCAGCTTGATAAGGATATTCAAGTCCAGTTCCGATCGAGGCTCACTCAAGCGCGAAATCTTTTAAAGCCACGCTTTTGACACAACAAACTCTATTGGATCAGACATTTTGATCAATAATGTTTCGCAAAGTCTTCTTCACATCCAATTGTTGAAACTCTTCGCTGATTTTCTGTGCTTCCATTTGAAAGCTGGGATTGGTTAAAATCTCTCGGATCGCTTCAGCCAATTTCCCCTCTGACAGGTTCCAGTAACGCAGCAAGAGACCTGCGCCTTTTTGCTCGACATGGGACATATTGAGCAGCTGATCGTTATTGAACACGATTCCCAGGCAAGGCACTCCCGCAGCTAAAGCCGCATGGCTCATTGGCGATCCACCGTTGCAGATGACCAAGGAAGACCCTTCACAAGCGGCTTCCATTGGTAAATAGTCGGTGATGTGCACATGCGAGTAATCGACTAAGTCCACTCTCTGCCCGGCCAAAGCGACGATCACTTCGACATTCATTGGCGCTAGCACTTTGACTATCAATGGCAAAACTTTGGCGTCACCTGACGACCCCAAACTCAAGAAAACTCTTTTCTTCTTTGGATCCAGCTGCGACCACCAAGAAGGCAGGGCGACCGGCATTGACCACAGCAAAGGCCCAACAAATGTTTTTTGCTCGGTTTGCTTCTTGAGTGGAATCAAAGACTCGGTATCACAATAAACAGTGACATCACCATCTGTGATCACTTGGCGATAATCGGTGAAGTTCAAGCCGGCCGTCCGCAATGACTTTCTAAGCTTAAAAACCATGTTGAAAAAATTAATCTTCAAAACCACCGGCAGAAAAAGACTGACCACGAAATTCGCCACAGTTTCGCCGAGAGCCCGAACGACCGAAGTCTCAGGAAGTGGGTACGGCATCTCAATGTCAGGACTCCAGTAAGCATTCGCCATGTTAACATATTTTATTTTTTGCAAACGGCAGCTGACAGAAAGGGAGTGCCGGAAATCTCCAATCACCAAATCAGGTTTCACTTGCTGCATGATTTTCAAATCTTCAGCAACATGATTCTCAAACGTAGCTCTGTCGTAAATAGGCAAAGCCCGATTGACGATTTTGGAAAATTCTTTCGCATCAATACAAGAAATATTCAAAAAAGTGACTCCAGTGGCTGGAACCAATTTTTTAAAGCTGGGATGACTGGCTAAATAAATATCATAGATGGCTGGATCCAAACTTTCGATCCATTTCAGAGGCCTGGAAAAGTGCGCCATGGTAACGGCATGTGAGAAGAAGAGAATTTTTTTTCGTGAACCCATATTGCATCCTTTGTTAGTTCGGAAGTGCAACCTCAGATTAGCCGCGATGGGGGGTGGTTTTGAACTGACAAAAATGGTTCGAAATAGGCAAAAATCTTTGGAATTTCAAAGATTTACATTTTTTATGGACGGACAGAGGCGGCTCTCTGTAGCGTTATGATACGAGATCGACAAAGAGCAATTTTAAGGCAAGCCCTTTGCTGTCTCAAATTGAGAGAGTCATCTTGAAGTTGAAGGGTCTGTGGGTTAAATCGCGGCGCTCCCATACGGCAAAGAAAATCAAAACTTAGATCCCGCGAAAATCTAAGGTGCGCGCCAAATGAAAGCACCTTTTTCTCCCTGACGGATCTGCTTGCCAGTGTAGAAAATAGCTTTTGAGTCATTGAGAAACGAAACCGCTTCAATTGTTGCACCAACAAAAACTGGTGTATCGACCTGGAGCGGAGGCTCTCCATTGAGTGGAACATAGAAAAGTTGCGAATGATTTGTCCCATTAGTGGCAACACCCAAAGTCACCGCCATTTTTTGTCGATCCGACGATAGAACGACTTCAACTGAGTCAGGTTCCAATGTCGGAATAGAATTCTGTTTCGTAGTCTGCCCAGATTGTTGAAGATACAAGCTAAGAATTTGTGAGCCGGGATCCCAGGCAGTGATGACAACGAATCCAGGAAGTATTTCTTTGACCGTAAACCGACTGCCAGCCGCTTCAGATGCGAGCGCCCGCACCACGCCGTCCTTCACTCCGACGGCAACAGGGCGGCCCTGCCCACTCTGCCCACTCTGCCCAATAAAGTTGGCTTGAATCCCTATCAACTGAGTGCCGTCTTGAGTAAAGAATAACGGGGTCATCGTGTTCGGAAGAGAAAGAAGTTTTCCTGACGCCAAATCAATCAGTTGATAACTTGTTGAATCGAATTGGTTGCCAAGCAAGGCCGTAGCACCAGTAGGATCAGAAAATTTCCAATCGTAGTTCAAAGGAGAATTCCAGGACCGACTGCCATCAGTCGACAGGGCCGTTGTCACATAAATGGGAGCAGAGGTTCCATAGTTCGAGCTCATCGAACGAACAAATATCCAGTTTCCGGGATCTGGAACATGAATTTCTTCATACCAAGGAATGACCCACCCACCTGCAAAAGACGGATAAGAAATAGAAAGTTTCTGTAGCGAACTGCCATCGAAATTGACCGTGAAGATATCAGCAGAAGTGAAGCCGACTAGGTAAACAACTTTGTTAAAACTCTTGGAAACTGCGAAAGAGTGCGCGCCAACATCAATGCCGGTGGCTTGC
>JAYTZS010000079.1:0-5884 GCA_043741885.1 Bdellovibrio sp.
GCGTTTTCTGTCGGCAGGGATTATCGGATCCGTTGCCGCCGCCTCTGAGTCCAGTTTGGACAAAGTGATTGTTCATCTATGAGTTCAACTATGAGTTCAACTATGAGTTTATCTATGAGTTCATCTATGAGTTCATCTATGACAGGAAGGATGGAAGGAAATTTTCGCCAACTTCTGCTCAATGGAACACGAGTGATCGATGTTCGAGCGCCCATCGAGTTTTTGGCGGGATCCATTCCAAATTCAGTGAATTTGCCGATCTTAAATGATTTCGAGCGAGAAGAGATCGGCAAGCTATACAAAGCAGCAGGGCAAGAAGCGGCTCTCCAGCGTGGGCATGAACTTGTCTCTGGCCCCATCAAATCCCAACGAATCACAAATTGGCTCAAGGCTCTCGAAACTAAACCGGGGAGTGTGATCACTTGTTTTCGTGGCGGCAAGCGTTCGCAAATTGCGCAAACATGGCTTAAGGAAAGAGGCTATGAGATTCCGAGAATTGACGGCGGATATAAAGCCTTCCGCCAGTTTTTACTGGCTGAACTTGAGCGTCTGTCGGTGCAGCGAATGTTGGTCGTTTCGGGTGCCACAGGAAGTGGAAAAACATTGCTCATTCGAGAAGCTCAAAGTTTTTGGCCGACTGTGGATTTAGAAGCGATTGGAAATCACCGGGGTTCAGCCTTTGGTGGCTATCCAAGCGGCCAGCCGACACAAATTGATTTTGAAAATCATTTGGCTTTGAACTTGATCCGAAAAGACCATCAGAAAACAGAAGCACCAGATGAACGGCCTCTGCTTGTCGAAGATGAAAGTCGCTTGGTGGGACGTTGTGCTCAGCCCCCGGCTTTTTTTGAAACTTTGAGAAACTCAGAAATTATTTATCTGGAGGAGAACTTAGCCTCTCGAGTGAAAACCACGTTTGATGATTACATTTTGAACTCACCGATAGGCAAGGGTTTGAATCCAGCTGGCCTTCAAACCTTCGATTCTTACCAAAAATCATTGAAGGCAATTTCGAAAAAATTGGGAGGAGCTCGGTTCTCCGAAGTCGAAGCCGATCTTATGAAATCACAACAAGATTATGAGAACGGAAAAAGTCTTGAGTCGAATTCGGTTTGGATCGAAAAGCTGCTCAGAGACTACTATGATCCGCTCTATTTCCACTCTCTCGAACGTCGACAGCCGGCGATTATTTTTCGTGGCTCACGCCAAGAAGTTTTGCAAGCGCTCCGGGAGGGAGCAATAAAATCACCACTGAAAGCGCTGTGAAAGCAAAGGCAACAGCGGTTTGAGATTTCAGCCGCTCAGAAAAAACCAAAGAAGCGACCAAGCTCGCGAAAACCGGCTCCATCAGTTTTCCGCAACTCATCCAGTTGATATTCAGATATTTCAAAAGGTGAGTGAACAGAGCATGTCCTAGCAAAGTCGGAAACAAAATATTGCCAAATACGGCCCACCAGGTCGAAGCGGAGTAACCGACCCAAGAGACTTGGTTCACTGAACCTGCAGTAAAGAACAACAGAGCTGATATTAAATAGGCAATCCAAGTGAATTGATCAGAGCTCATCTGGAAGCGAGCTTTCTTGCTGGTCAGAAGATAAATGCTATAAAAAAGGGCCGAAGAAAGAGCGGCTAGATCTCCAAGATTCTGACTCTGCCAGCTGAAATTCTCTGAAACCAAAAAAAATGATTCCAGTGAAAGCAAAGAAGAAAGCCAGGGCAATCCATGCCCAGCCACTTCGGGAAATGGTTTCAAAAAATCTTTCTGAGTTCTTCCAGCGCAAAATCAGCATGCAAAGTGAAGCTCCTAGCATCCGCCAAAAACAAAATACCAGTGCCGGAGCAACTGCGATCCGAGCCAATACGGAGGCCTGGGAAACACTCAAAATAGAAATGAAATAGAGCAAAATTGGCATGAAGAGATCAGCTTCTGGCATTTTGACGATTTGCGCAAGCCATGAAAAAGATTTACTTATTTGCCCATTTTCAAGTGAAATAGGCCGGGTAACAACTAAGGAGAATTTATCATGAACAGACATTGGATTTTGGCTGCAGCAGTCCTTGCCATCGGAGGCGTCGGTTGCCAAAAAAAATTAGACACTGATCAGCGAAAAGCAAGCTATGCAATTGGCCAGCAAATTGGCACCAACCTGAAAAATCAAAACATCGAATTTGATCCAGATGTTGTGGCCATGTCGATCAATGAAGCTGCCACTGGCAAAGAGAGCAAACTGAAGCCAGAAGAAATGCAACAGGCATTGATGAAGTTGCAAGAAGGCATCATGAAAAAACAAACAGAAGGGGCTGAAAAAAATAAAGCAGACGCAGCCGCATTTCTCGAAAAGAACAAAACTGTGGAAGGCGTAAAAACCACAGCCTCTGGACTTCAGTACCAAGTGATTCAAGAAGGTACGGGGAAAACTCCGACTCTAAAAGACACCGTCAAAGCCCATTACAAAGGAACATTGATCAATGGTCAGCAATTTGATAGTTCTTATGACAGAGGGCAACCTGCAGAATTTCCAGTCGAAGGTGTGATCAAAGGTTGGACTGAGGCGCTTCAGATGATGAAGGTCGGCGGTAAAATGAAACTTTTTGTATCACCGGAACTGGGTTACGGAGCCGCAGCTCGACCTGGAATTCCAGCGAACTCGGTTTTGATTTTTGATGTGGAATTGGTCGATGTGCTTCCAGCCAAAGGGGCTCCTGCTGCGGAAACCAAGCCAGCAAAAGCTCCCAAAGCAAAAAAGTAATTTCGCTTCTCAATTTCTAGACAAAAATTTCTTGACCATTTCTAAATAGAACTGGTGTTGAGGCAGCCCTTTCTTGCTAACGGAGAACATATGGCTGCCTCTTTCTCTTTTGATTTTACGATAAATCCTTATGACAACTTCGAGCATTATTTTGCTCTAGCAAAAACTAAAATTCCCAAAGACCCCAATGCAATGTCTCTAGCAACTTGCAGTGCTCAGGGCGCTCCCTCTGTTCGCACAGTTTTGTTCAAGGGCCTGGTGCGCGGTGGATTTTCATTTTATACCAATTACGAAAGTCAAAAAGCTCGAGAACTGCTAGCCACAGAACGAGCGGCGCTGCTTTTTTATTGGCCGGTTTTAGATATGCAAGTCCGAATTGAAGGTGTTGCCGCCAAATTAACTGCCACTGAATCGGCCACCTATTTTAGAACTCGAGCTCGCTTGAGCCAAATCGGAGCTTGGTCCTCTCAGCAAAGTCAAAAGATCAAGAGTCATGCTGAAGTCGAAGCAAGAGTCGCTGAATATGAGAAAAAATTTGCTGAGCAAGAAATACCTTGCCCTCCATTTTGGGGAGGCATTCATGTTGTCCCATTGAGTATGGAATTCTGGTTCGCCCGAGAAGGTCGCCTGCATGATCGATTTGTCTATCAACGAAGTTCGCTCGATTCGCACTGGCAGAATTTGATGAAATCACCATGATGAAATCCTCTTTTTTACTGACTGGGTTTGAGCCATTTCAAGGGCAACAAATTAATCCGAGCAAAGAAATAATTAATTTTTTCCAGAAAAATTCTTCGGTTTCCACTTTGCTTCTGCCAGTTTCTTATGACCGCAGTTGGCAGGTCCTGCAAAATTATCTTCAGAATGAGCCAACCTCGTTTGTGTTAATGTTGGGTCAAGCGGCAGGTCGCAGTCGGATCGGGCTAGAAAAAGTTGCTTTGAATCTTCAGGACTCAGTCGCTAGCGATGAAGATGGTGTGCAACGTTTGGATCAAGTCATTTCGGCAATTGGACCAGAAGCTATTTTTAGTCATCTTCCACTGCGGGAGTGGGCCTCGGTTCTCAACAATAAAGGTCGGTCGGTCGAAGTTTCTTTGAATGCCGGAGCTTTTGTCTGCAACAGCCTTTATTATCAATTATCTGAAAGTTTTGCTGTGGATTCGATTGCGGAATGTTTGTTTGTGCATCTGCCATTTTTAAACGAACAGGTTTTGCCAACAGAACCAGAAGTTCCCGGCTTGCCTTTAGAGGAAATGGTCTCAACGATTCAAAATTTAATTGAGCTCATAGAAATGTAGTATCAGTATATAGTATCAGTGCAAAGCTGATGGTGCGATCAAGTAAAACTCTGGAATTGTGATATTGAACTGTTCGCCCAAATGATCCACCAAATGGTAAGTGCCGCGCATGGTTCCAAAGGATGTGTTCAGAGGGCAAGCGCTTTCATATTGAAAAGTCTCACCTGGTTTGATTTTCGGTTGTTGGCCGACAACTCCAGCTCCGCGGACTTCTTCTGTTTGACCGAAGCCATCAGTGATCACCCAATGTCGACTCATCAGTTGGGCTTCATGTGCGCTCTTGTTGGTGATAGAAACTTTGTATGCGAAGAAATGATAATTGGAATCGGGGCGAGACTCTTCAGAAATGTAAGTGATCTTCACCTGAACGTCGAATTCCTGACTAGTCTTATCTTCATGGGTGACGGAAGTGTCTTTGGTTTTCTGCGTGGATTTTAGCTCTGGCAAAAAGGCCCCCAATAGGATTTGAGGGTAATGGCCGTATAGGGCGCCAGTCAACAAGCACGAGCGATCTTACAGTGGAATATTTTTTAAAGAGAATAAAAGGGGGTAGTGGTCTGAAGGCAGACCGGTCTTGGCTTCCAGTGTCGTTGGAGGATCTACCGGAAGACCCAAGTGGTTCTTATAGCGATAGACCTTCACCGATTTGGCATCCAAATAAGGTGCGGCCAAAGGCGACAAAAAGCAGTAATCCAATTGTTTGCCTTCGTTTTTCGAGCTCCGATTGATTTGATAAAAGGTCGTCGTTTGTTCACCTTCAAGTTGTGCCAGCTCGCAAACATCCCGAAGTTCAGTGCTTTTATAAATCTCGGTGAACTCGACGTCGGTCTGTTTGGGAGTTGCATTTCCATTGAAATCGCCAGCAACAATGATCGGAACTTTGTATTGAAAGCGAGCTTCTAGTTCTTGGTAAATTTGGATCAAAGTTTTCAGCTCTGCTTGCCGTCTTTCAAAACCACTGGGATCGAACCCATTGGGGTCCAGGCGAGATTTTAAATGAGTTAAAATGAAAATCAAGAATGGCTTTTCTCGGTCATTTCGAAACAAGTGAAGTTCCGCCGCATCCCTTGAAAACTTGTGGCTGCCATTGACTTTTCCACTCTTCACTGGATATCCCGTCTCAACGGATTGTCGTTCATGTGGATAGAGGTAATGAATCGGCCGGTTCTTGTTCGAGATCAAATCAAAGTAAAATGGCTGGTTCTTGCGAATCAAATATCCGACATCAATATTGCGATCAGAATTTCCCTCAATCAAAGCAGGCGAGTACTGATCATTCAAAAAGAGGCGATTAAAATTTTGCAGACTTTCCAGTCCGCCCACTTCACACAAGAGAACAACGTCAGGATTCTCGTCTAAAATCACTTGAGCCAGAGCTTTGGCCTTGAGCAGAGGCTTGTTTTCATAGACCGAAGTTGAAAGCCGATGCCACTGCACTGAATCCAATTTGAGATGAGCCGCGGTCAATTCCTGATCCGACAGGAGAAACAAGTTTTCAGCATTGAGCGAAAGCACTTTGAAATCGGTGAGGACTGAGGCCATAGCCCCTCAGCTTACGCCAAGCTCTAAATGACACAAGTGAAAAGGTGCTGGGTCAAATTTGACGCTGAGCTAGCACACTGACATAATCTCATTCATCAATTGGAGTCCCCATGGCAAAAGTTACTGCAAAGCGATTATCAAATCTAAAGACAAATCTAAAGACAAATCTAAAGACAAAACTAAAAACAAAGCTACCAGCAAAGCAAAAAGCGGCTGAAAAAAATCTAAGTTCACAAGCTAGAGAAGCTTCGACTCAAGTCAACCCTCTTTTTTTAGAGATACCAAGTTATCTTT
>JAYTZS010000080.1:0-2002 GCA_043741885.1 Bdellovibrio sp.
AATGATGAGTCGACCGTGGTAGCGGTGGTTGTCCTTCAATTTTTGTCCAACCGAAAAGCTCGACACTTTTTGATTTTTCCCAAAGACCACAATGATGTCTGGATTGAACGACAGGATCTGATCCAAAATCAAAACTTCATTGCTTATGCCGACAACATCAAAACCCACTTTTTTCAAATAGGATTCAGTTAAAGTCAGCTCATTATAATCTTCAAAAGCTAAAAGTACTTTGATCATTGTTGTGTGATGTCCATGTGCTTCTAGTTTGCTCGAATTTGAAAAACGATGCAACGAAGGCAACGAATGAGAAACTTGTTTGCTGCTTTGGTCTGGCTATCTTACACTGGGGCCAGAATGCGGATTTTACAGCAGCGTCAAGCGACACAGTATATCTTCTTTGAAATGATCCCGGCTCTGGTTCTTGGAGTCATGGTGTTTATTTTCATTTTATTGATGGCCCAGGCCTTACGTTACACTGAATTTGTTCTGATTCACGGGGTCGGACTTGGCGTGGTCGGCCAAATCGTCATGTATCTCTCGATTTCTTTTCTTCCTGCACTTTTGCCAATGAGTCTGTTATTTGCGGTATTGATGACTTATGGGCGACTAAGCCAGGACTCAGAAATGGTAGCGCTGAAAGCAAGTGGCCTGCATATGGTTTCAATTGCTTTACCAGCTTTTCTTTTGGCCTTGGTTGTGACCGTTGTTTCAGCGCAGACGTCATTTCATTTGGCTCCTTGGGGAAATCGTCAGTTTGAACTTCTCGTCACTAAAGTAGGCCAAACCAAAGCGAGCATCAGTATTCGAGAAGGAACTTTTTCCGAGGGCTTTTTTGACAAAGTGGTTTATGCCAATCAAGTAGACTCAAAAACTGGCGAGCTCCAAAGTGTGTTTATTTATGACGAATCTCAAGGTGAGATCCCACTGACTGTGATAGCAAAAAAAGGTCAGATCATTCAGGACCCAGCAGAACCCAATTCGGTTTTGGTGCGGCTGACCGACGGGGCGATCCATCGCAAAGGCGAATCCCATACAAAAATCAAATTCGACTCGTACGATATTCGAATGGTTGATCCAATCAAACTGGAAATTCGCGAGAAGTCCGCTCCTTCGCTCACAATCGAGGAAATTTCCCAGGCCCTCACAAAGCCCAATCTGAGCGAAGACGAATCAAGAACTTTAAAAGCAGAATTCCACAAGCGATGGGCGATCTCGATTGTTTGCTTGATCTTTGGATTGCTCGGAGTCGGCCTTGGAACCAATACCAACCGCAGAGCTCAAAAATCAGGTGGAATTGTCATCTGTTTGGGAGTTGTGGTGCTCTATTGGGTCCTATATGTGACCGCTGAAGGTCTCGCGCGAAGTGGGCAAGTCGCTCCTGCTCTGGCAATTTGGACTCCAAATGTTTTATTTGCCGCGATTGCATTCTGGAGCCTGAAAAGAAACTGGAATTAGAAAAAAATATCGGTCGATTTTAGGGTGTTTCAAGGTGTCAGTCGATCTGTGAAATTTCTAGCGGTATTGACGCAAGAGGTGGCATCCTGCCAGATGAAGGCTGTGCGCCTCCATACCTCGGCATTCGGTCGACCATCCAGGGTCGATCCGATTTTAAAATTCAAACTTTTCTTTCTATCTCAAATTCTCTTAACATCTCAAATTCTCCTAGCATCCCAAATTTCCTCAATCCTCGAGTCTCCCGGTCACGATGACCGGGAGAAGCAGGAGCTCGAGGACAGAGTCCTCGATAGACAGGATGTCTTTCCCCACGATCGATCAATACCGAAGAAATCTTCATCAAAACGCCAAAAATCTGAATTTTAGGAAACACATGTAAAGAAGGAAAAAAGAAAAGAGGGGGCGTAGAAGCCTAAAAAACAGAGCGATGCAGTAGCTTCCGTACCACCATGGTCATCCCTGACCACATCGCCCCTCCCTTAAGATCAGTGTCAGAGAAAATATCTCAAATGACAAAAACTTTTTTCACATTTTGTCATTTTTATTT
>JAYTZS010000081.1:0-5860 GCA_043741885.1 Bdellovibrio sp.
AAGCGACTTCTTAATGCCGAGGTAAATACATCGACCTCTAGTAGAAAAGAAATTAATGTTGACGCAGTGTGAATTCGGCCGGCAGAGCGTTTTCAGTCCGGATAATAAGGGCCGAAGTCAACTTATATGTCTCGTCCTGATTTTAAAGCTATTTTGGACTCTTTGCGATTGCTTAAAGCCCGTGAATTTAAATCAAATTTTGGTGTGGCAGTCCGGACTGAACCCAATCTCAATAGGATCGAATTGGATAGGTCCACGAAGGGCCCGTGAGGCTGGCCTGACAGCTTCCTCGAGCTAATAGAGTCATTTTCATTGACATTATAGCCTACAGAAAGCAGCCTGCTGCCAAAATTAGGGAACTCCATTTTAACCATTAGGATGGCTGAAGATGTCAAATTCGAGCCTGTCTGCGAAAGAGCGAAAACGTCTTAAGTACGAAGGCGTGCGGCACTTGCGAAAGCAACGAGCCCTTTTGGTGATCGATAATACACCAATTCGCAATCAGGAAATTTCGGTTCTACAGAAGTGGCGGAAAAAACTTGAAAAGTTAGAGCTTACCCTTCAGCAATTTCACCGGTCGGATCTCCAGCTGTATTCAGAGTGGCATCAGCTTACCTTTCGCCAGCTTCTTGAGAAGCTAGAAAAAACGCGTGCTGACTTTCAGCGCATAGCGGAGTATCACAACAAAGTTGTATTTATATCTAAACAGAATCGAATCTCAGTGCCCGAAGCCTATCACTTGTTAAAAGAGGAGCAAAGGCAGCACGAAAAAGGAGACGCCGCCGTCAGGGCAAAAATTGAAGCCGTTTGGAGTCAGCGGGAACAGGAGCTAACCCGGATTCTTCGCGGAGACGTTGAGGACGATTGCCCGTGCGCTGAGTGCCGCCGCGAACGAGCGGCGAGGCAAAAAATTCACGATGAGGATGCAACTGACGAGTTCACGTTCTCTGCGGATGATGACGAAGTGGACTT
This sequence comes from Bdellovibrio sp., assembly GCA_043741885.1. GTDB lineage: Bacteria > Bdellovibrionota > Bdellovibrionia > Bdellovibrionales > Bdellovibrionaceae > 21-14-0-10-47-8. The sequence continues at coordinate 973 of JAYTZS010000081.1, forward strand.
CGGCACAAATGTGGATCGGGATCAGGCTCGCCAAGAATTCGCCAGCGAGATCAAGCGCTACGAGCAGATGTCAAATGAGCAGCTTAGAAAAATCATGCGAGATACCGACCGTGGGTTCTATTTTGTGCTGGAGGCAATAAACCTCCTCGTGCAGGTGGAGCGGCGGGATCTGCTTTTAAAAATCTGGGAGGCGGCTCCCGCAAAAGTGAAAAAGATGGTCGACAGCTATGGGCGAAAAAATGTCGGTCAAAGTTTCTCAGAACTTATGAGTAGCTTGGAGTTTTTTGAAGAAATTTCGGATGAGGATGAAAATGATGACTCTGAAGAGAGCGATTTCGAGTCAGAATACTTTTCTGGAACGGCGTCGGGCCGCCACCGTCGGAAAGAGCTAATCGAAGACGAGCAATTGCAGCTAAAGTCTACTTATCGAAAGATCGTTCGAAAAATTCACCCCGACTATGCAAATTTGATCCCTGGGAAAGTTTCAAAGGAGTGGCTTGAAACGGTCTGGACGCGGTCCACGGAGGCACATAACAAAAACGATCAGGAGGGTCTTACCGGGATTTACTATGAAATTCTCGCGGTTTTCGGAGAATTCGGCGAACTAGGGCTGCACGATCTGCGGCAAGCTGCGCAGTCCTTTGAACGAGAGCACAAGCGCATGCTGTCAGCAAGCGCTGACATTAAAAGAAATCCAGCCTGGAACTTTTCTAAACTCAAAGACTACGGCAAGCTAGAAAAGAAAGTGGCAAGCCCCCTTCTTCGGCAACTTACGGAAATTGAAACTGAGCTCAATGAACTTAAAACCCTTCATCAAGCGCTTGAAGTGATGAAAAGGAAGGCCCCAGCTTCTCGCCGGCCCAAGAAGTCTGTCCGTCGCCTTCGTAAAGTTCGAGGAGTGCACAGACGTGAACCATTCCAAGCCTCTTTTTTTGATCGCAGTGAGTAGTCAGCAGTCTTACCCAGGGCCACTGACCGGGAAGTGTGGTAAAGTTCAATCCTTGTCGAATTTGGAGTTCCTGCCAAAAGGCTGACCATGTTGACCGCATCAATCATTTAGATTCAGTTAAGGGGCCTCAGTAGCACTCCTGACCAGGAAGTGTCTATAGAGGAAATCCTAAAAAATAACTGAGTCTAGATTGCTTTTATGCAGGGACGCTGCTTCGAGGTTTCGTTAGATTAGGTTCACGCCGCCCACACTGCGGCCTCAGTTCGGAATACAGCCACTTCTCTCCGCCAAATTCTATTTATAGTCGACTTTGTAAAACGATGGAAAAATGGACCCAAGTAGGACAGTGCCTTTGAGAAAACTTGTCGTGGCTATGAATATTTCTCTCGGCGGCTATGTCGATCACACAGTGGCAGTTACCGATGATGGAAACCTATACTATTCCACTAGAGTTTCAAAATTGAGGTCCTTTTGAAACTGAAGCACCTCTTTCTCGATTGACGAAAAAGAGGCCTCCCTAAATAAAAGTCCTAAACTTCCCCAAATATTATCAATTGATTAGTTGCGATTGCACTGAAGGGGTCGGCCTTCTTTTCTGCCGTAAACACGATAATGATGCCATCCTGATTTGAAGTCACCACGGTAAACTGCCGCACTTACATCTGGGTTGCAGCGCAAATAACTATTTTCATTGAACCACGATGGGGCATCGTAGGCCATACATCGGCCATCAGTGATACGATTTTCAAAACGGCCATACTGTATATAGTGGTCATAACCAGAGCGAACTCGACCTTGGTAAACAGCTATACGTACGTCTTCATTGCAACGCAGGTAATTTTCTTCGCCGTACCATTGATCAGCTAGCGCTAAATTGCAAAAACCTAAAACTAGTACGACTGTCGCTATTACTTTTCTCATCTAATTCCTCCTTTGTAATACCAGTGTTTTTTTGTCACCAGTATGGGTTATACATCTAAATAGAGCACGAGATGTGCCACCTATATTTTGAATGTTCATAGTGTTTCAAATTTACAATTCAAGTAAAGAGCGAGTTGACACATCGCGTTTTATGTGAGAAAAAAACTCCTCCTTAGGCCGACTTCACTCAAAACATTGCAAAGTTTCTTAGTAAGGAGCGACTGTGGATTTTTTAAATCAATTCCAAAATAAATATCTATCCAATAGATTTAAAACTTTTAGTATCATCATGTTCATCCTTTCAATCAGTGGAACTTCGCATGCTCAATTTTTTAATCGAAGCATTTCCGGTGACTCTGCTATTTCTGCATCTGTGTTTGGCTCGCCTTTAGTAATCAGAACATCAACCCAGTTTGCTGGAGCGATCAGTTCTGTGACCTGGAGAGGAAAAGAATTTATCAATACCGAAGACCACGGTCGAGAACTTCAGTCGGCGGTCAGCTTTGATAATTTTGGCGAATGCTATAATCCGACCGAGGCAGGGGGCTCATTTGATGGCCGGTCTTCGACGAGCCAACTGCTCAATCTGAAAAATTCTGGCAGTATCGTAGAGACAACTTCACAAATGGCTTTTTGGTTGAGACCCGGCACCAATTACCCGCAAGGCTGCGCTGGGCGACCAAATATCACCCAAGCTCAAAATCAGACCGAACTGTCCGATTATAAGTTGAGTAAAAGAGTGGCTATTGGCTTCAGAAATATTGAAAATGTCATTGAGTACACAATGACTTTTCATGTACCGAAAAGTCACACGACGGCTGTTTTTGAAGCCCTCACAGGTTACATGCCCGATGATTTCTCAGCTTTCTGGACTTATGAGCCGAGAAAACGAATTCTTGAAGTTTTATCAGACGGACCAGGTGAGCAATCACTTCCGGTGATTCTATCGACAAGCGATAAAAAATATGCCATGGGAATTTATTCCCACGAGCTGCCACAGATTTCCCCTGCATCAGGTTATGGGCGATTCAGCTTCCCGGTACAAAGGACAATGAAATGGAATGCTGTCTATAGAAGCGCCAGCACTCCCGCTGGAGATTACACTTTTCGGTTGTATGTCATTGTAGGAACTCTTGAGCAGGTTGAAAAATCGATGACCCAACTCGATGGCCTGTGGCTTTGATAGGTCTTGCGGTAGGAAGCATAACTATCTCGGGCCTTAATCTATTGTGCAAAGTAATAAATTTGATTCCCCAGGCACCATAGCATCTCCGTTGTCCACATAGACAGTCAGAAAACCTTTGAAACTCTTAGATTTGAGAGACTTAGGGACAGAAATTTCCAGATCTTGCCAAGCATTAACGTCACTGTAATATTTTGCGAATTTATACAAATCTTCTTTTTTCCTCAAGGATCGAGCCATCTGAACGGCGCGATCGGAAGTAAGCTCTCGAATTTTTAGATAATTTTTGCTATCTTCAATTTCAAGTGACGCTGCCTCAAGAGTAAGGCCTCCACTCACTTTGACATCTGGATGTCCCTGTACTTGACACATAAGTGTTGCTGAATATGCATTCGATCAAATTAAAGCGGCAATCACTGACAGTAACAAATATTTCATATTTTTTCCTTTTTTATTCAAATTTGAATTTACCGGTGATATATCGCGAATTTCTGTTTTTGATGGTTGAAACTTCATTTTTTGAAATTATTTCCGAAGCAACAAAATAGGCAATGGCTGCGAATTCTTAAGAATCGCCGCAATTTCCGATGGCTAGACAGACTTTACAAAGGCTCCGGCTCGGATCAGTGGCTCGAGGCAAGCGAGTCCCTTTGGCCCTCGTGAGGCATATCCTTTATTCAAAGAAGTGATAAATTGCAATATACCTTCCGAAGGGGATCTTACGACACTTCCATTAAAGGCGTAAATAACCGCGTCGTCGTCTTTCATCCAGTAAACAAGCCGATTCAAAGAACGCAGGCGTAGGACATTGAACGGTGATAGCCCTACCTCGAAAGTAGCAGATCTTTTGAATCCGTTTCGAGAATAGTGGACCATCCACTCTTCTCGAAAGGCGGACCACATCTCTTTTTTGGCGAATGCTCCAAGAGTTGAGAGTGCCTCAAGATAGTTTCGTGGAAGATTCATAACCTCACCTTGAGCTGAGATTTTTGAGTCGAAGTAAATCATTCGGGTTTCACCAAGCGCACCCAAAATATTTTTCAAGACAGCGCCGGTTATTTGAGAAACGACTTCGCTGAACTTTTTGTCTACCCAGATACCAAGGCTCCAGGTGGCGCTAAAGGAGCCATCCGATTCTGCAATATGCCAAGCAGAGGAGGGCCAATAGGTCATATCGCCTGGGTAAGCTTCAAGCACTTGGGACGAGCCTTTGTATTTGGCGTAAGAAAAAGAATGGGCAAGTTTTGGATTTTGTCGAATAAAGTCAGGTTTCCATATTCGAAATTTCTTCTTACCGATGACTGGGAAACTAAGAACTCCACAAGCGTCTTCGTGGACTCCGAAAGGTGTTTTCCGATAATTCCCGAGGTAGAGACCCATTTCCGAAAAACGATTAGGCAATCCTACATTTGCAAATAGGGGCGACGCGAATTCTATTAAATTTTCTTGATGATCGTGGTTCACCTGTAAAAGTTCGTCGCAAACAAGGCAGTAGTCATTGTACTGTAGGTTCATTCTCTCGTGATAGCCGAACAGATTTCGGTCACTTTTTTTCGGAAGATGCCGAAGTACCTCGCTATCAAACTGCCGATGGCCTTCGATGTAAAACTTCATTCCATCAGTGCTCTTTAAGCGACGGCAACGTTCACTGTAAATCACTAGCAACTTGAAGATTTGAGAGTGGTCCAACTGGAGCAGTGGCGAATGAATATTTTTGATAGTTACAGACCTTTTTTCCCAGGTTGTTTCGGCAAATCGGGCCCAAAAAGATTGATCTAGAATGGTTGGCGATTTCATCGTAAGTCACTCCCTGACTGACATTGACGGGTTTTAGG
>JAYTZS010000082.1:0-5857 GCA_043741885.1 Bdellovibrio sp.
AAATGCCACTGACACTCGACCGCTTTTTGCTAAGGGCTCTGAAGTGTTTCGCCTGGTCACAGAAAAATCAAAAACGCCGGTGTTTGTTGTTCTCGATGGCAATCCAACCAAACAAGCTTTGGCCTTGGGTTTGACAAAGGCCTGGAAACTGCCTGAACGAGAAGCTGGAAAGCCCGGAATCGAATTGCGCCTAGAAAAGCTGACCTTGACTCCAGTTGATGGTAAGCCCCAGCAGCTGGCAGTCAGAGTTCAAGTGTCAGGGCATGATTTAGAGTTGGACCCCATAATCAATCGTGGGCAATTCGAAAGTGGCAAAGCAATTTCAGTCGTGCTTCCCGAAAATTCTCAAGATTCGAATTTATTTAAAGTGACCTCTCGGGGAAGTTTTGTTCTCCAGTACAAGAAATCTGTGGATTTACTTTTCATCAACAAAGCTTCGATGAAAGCTGATTTTGATACGGCCCTGGGAGATGGAGAATCAGAATCTTTGCAATTCAACGCGCAGGGCATTCGGCAACCCTGAGGCTTGCGTTCGCTTTGACTCGCCCCAAGGGATTGGTTAGCGTTGAAAGACGTGGAGACCAAAATGAAGAAATTTTTGCTTTTACCTTGCTTAGTTATCACCGCTCTCAGCTTTACTTTTCTTGCTACAACCCAATCCCAGTCCACTCAAGAAAAGTTTGAAAGACCTCTGCGTGAAAAGCTAAAGCTGAACGTGCCTCATTCGGTGTTAGTTTTACTCAAGGAAAAGGCCGACCTTCTGCCAGCTGCAAAATTGGCAACAAAAGACGAAAAAGCTCAATATGTTTATTCGGCTCTAACTGAGGTCGCTATGAGAAGTCAGAAGGAATTGGTCGAGTATCTGCAGCTCAAGCAGATCAAATATCATCGATTTTACATTTCGAATATGATTGAGCTTAAAGATGCACCTTATGAAGTTCTAGATCAAATTTCCAAAAGAGCGGACGTTGAGAAAATTTATGACAATCCGAATTTCACTGTTCGTCGTCCTGATTTCACTGAACATGTTGCAGATTCTTTAGCCAGGAACTTCCAGCAGGAGGCCCTACCTGAGGAAAGCCTGATTCGCATTCATGCGACGCAGGTTTGGCAGAATTTGAAAGTGCGAGGTGAAGGTATCGTTGTCGCAGGTCAAGATTCAGGTGTGCAGTGGGATCATCCAGCCTTGATTCATCAATATCGAGGCGAAGCCGGACAGCATGAAGGAAATTGGCATGATGCCATTCGCGAACCACTCACAGGGAAAATAAATCCCTGCGGCTATGATACTGCCATTCCGTGCGACGATAGCGCGCATGGGACTCACACCATGGGAACTGTGGTTGGAGATGATGGTGATCAAAACCATATTGGAGTCGCACCTGGCGCCAAATGGATGGCGTGCCGGAATATGGACGAAGGAACTGGCAGCCCGGCTTCGTATATTGATTGTTTCGAATTTTTCCTTGCACCTTATGCCTTTCATGCCGATCCGATGACTTCGGGCAAGCCTGAAAAATCTCCGCATGTGATCAACAATTCCTGGGGGTGCCCTCTCAGTGAAGGATGTTCGGGCCGAGAGATGATTCCGGTTTTGGAAGCCTTGCAAAGTGCTGGAATTTTTGTCGTGGCATCGGCTGGAAACGATGGTCCCGAGTGCTCGAGTGTGGCCGATCAGCCGGCTCATCTTTCCGGATTGTCCTTATCGGTTGGTGCAGTTCAAGACAAAGACGATAAGATCGCCTTTTTTTCAAGTCGCGGCCCCTCTCTTTTGACGGGGCAAGTGGTTCCAGATCTCACAGCTCCAGGAATGAACATTCGCTCATCAGTGCCCGGCGGAAAATATGAAGGCGGCTGGAGTGGGACTTCAATGGCCGGCCCACATGTTACCGGCGTCGTGGCTCTGTTGTGGTCAGCCGTTCCACGCCTGATTGGCAAAGTGAAAGAAACAATGACCATTCTAAGGCAAACTTCACGAGCACTCACCAGCACGCAGAATTGCGGAGATATTCCAGGCAGTCAGATTCCAAATAACACTTTTGGTTATGGTTTGATCGACGCTGAAGCCGCAATCCTTCAAGCACGAATGGGAACTCCATGAAATTACATCCTTGTAGATTTATTTTAGTCGGAATTTTACTAGGACTGAACTCTTTGGCCGCGGCCGAAAGTTTGGGTGCTCAAGTCAAAACAATCGAGGCCGTTGGCGACCATTATCCAATTTTCAAAGTCGAAAAAAATATCAATCCGCAAAATCAGATGGTTGTTTATACAAAATTAAACTCTCAATGTGGATTCGTTCTGACAGAATCCAAGCTTCCAGTTTTTGATTATTATTGGCTCATGGACAGGAAAAACTATAAGCAGGTTTTTTCTGCAATTCGAAGTCAAATTCAAAATAGATTGGCTGTTTCATTCGATCCCACGACTGCGACACTGGCTGTGACTATCAGTGATCTTAAGGAACTTGAGACGGATTTAAAGTATCACCAGATCAGTGTGACCACTCATCAGGTGAAAGACAGCTGCATTGTTCAAGCTACACTTCCGCTTGGACCTTCCGATCACAATGCTACCATGAAAGTCGATTCTATCTACACCGAGGGTCAAGGATATTATCATCCGAAAGTCATTTCTGTGACATTGAAGGGAAGCTTAACTGCAACGGGGAAAGCTTTTCAACGCACTTACAATTCGTCGCCCTAAACGCCCAAGAATGTCATTCGCAAAAAAGATCAACACTGTTTTTTAACTCTTAGAAAATCAGGCACCTCTCGAGATCGGCTCAAGCACTGCATTTGTTTCAGCTGGAATCTTTAAATGTGATGGAAGAGGGAGTCTTTAATGAATCAATCCAAAAAGCTGATCATTGTTTTTTTCGCCTTGTCGCTGGCAGTTGCTGCCTGCGGAAAGAAAAAAGATGAAACAGGCCCGGCCCCAGCGGCTCCTGTTGCCCCTTTGGCAACTCAAGCCACCGCTGTCTCTGCAGTGAAAGTGACTGAAAATCAGGATGGCACCATCTCTATAGAGCTGACTGTCCCAGACGTCAACGGAGTGAGCACTTTGCACAAAGGCATTGTGCGTCTGTTTCATGATGATGACCTGAAATCTGCTGATGGAAAATCCATCGTGACAGTCCGCCAGCGAGAAAACTTCGGAATCCTCATGGCCGTCCAGTATCAAGTCGATTCCAGCGTTGGAAGATTTTATGTCGCCTATCGAAGTCAGGACAAGGGATATGTTGTTTTGGTCAACGGGGTTCGCGTCCAAAAAAATGGAGCTTTGAACGACACGTATTATATTTTGACTCGAGTGATGAACCTTTGCAGATACAACGAAGCTCAAGCATTCGCGGCAATGGGCGAATATTTCACTCAATCTCCGGCAGCGAGCATGGAAAATTTCTTAGAAGCAAAAAATTCCGAGTTGGCAGCTTCCGGCTCCGCTCGAGTTTGCAAAAAAGCCGATCTCGCTACTTCTCCTCATGTCCCGCCGTCGCCTGTGATAGGTAATCAACCTGAGCCACCTTTGCGCCCTACTCCGCCGCCAAGGCCTTCAAGACCGGCTATCCCTGCTCCGCCCGAAGACCGCCCGGTCGTGGTGCAACGACCTTCTCCGGCCCAGTACCCGTCCTCTCAAGGTCAAGCAGCGGACTGCCCTACGCCGGTGGTTGTGACACCAATTCCGACTCCACGGCCACCGCCGATTTACCAGCAAGCACCGCCGATTTACCAGCAAGCTCCGCCGGTTGTGGTTGCGAGACCTGTGAGCGTATCGAATGTTTACCACACGGATTGGCAGCTGTGTTTCGAATCAGGCAAATGGAAAACAGATGGAAACAAATATTGCAAACAAACTTGGTGGACAAACTGCTCGCCTGAAAGCGGTGGACACCAATGCCAAGTCTCTGAAGTTGAAGAGCATGGAACTTTCAGTAAGATTTTCCATTCTAGTTCAAATTCGAGGGGCCAGATTCGCTACGGCGAATGGACTCGAGATTTCAATGCTTGTTATGCGGCCGGCGCATGGCAGTCGAATGTCAACAATGACTGTCGAAAAGAGTCTTGGCCTGGCTGCTCACCAGAAACCAATGGCGAACAGTGTCGCCCCGTTTTGCATTGATATGATTGAAGACTAAACCTTGAGAGCAAGGTTTAGTCAGATGTGAAAAATTATGGAGTTGCAGGAGGTGGAATGGTCTCTTTCCTTTTTGGCGAGTTCCATCCCTGCACAGATGATGAGCAGTTATTCGAGCAAACAGTCTGAGCGCTGCTATTCAAACAGCGAAAAGTTCTTTTGCAACCCTTGTTGGAACATGTCCGTGTTTCCAATTCAATTTTCATAAGCCTCCTTGCTTTGATTTCTTGTCTTGTTATTTTGATCATCTCGGAGAAAATCAGATTGCGCTAGCATAAAACTCGACTTTTGTCGTTTTATAGGTTGCACCCCCCAAAAAGGAAGTGACTTCGAAAACTCCGACCTAGGTCTAGTGCCTTGCCCACTTAGCCTGAAAAAATTGCTTGGACGAAAGATATAAAAACAGAATTTTATTTAATGCAAGTTTTAGTTACTGATTTTAAATTTCGGCTGGAGCCCTTGCCTGCTCGATATAATAGTGAAAAGAATTTTGTGGATCAGAGCAGCCTTTGAAACTTCGATGCTTTGATTTATGCACATCTACCCTAATCAGGAGTCCACAAAACTAATCGCAGTTACCGGCGGAAGCGAGCTAGTGATCGGATAAGAGAGAGTTTCAGCAAGGCCGTCACCAATTGAAGACTAAGCTCAAAGCCTCGCCAGCCAGGACGACGTGCCCGAAATGTTAGCAGTTCCGCTGAAAACCTGTGAAACCTCAAAATTCGAGTTGCAAGGCCGCTCAGGACTGGCTATAAAGTCCGCTCTTGAATCGATTGCCACGCGGGGTGGTAGTTAAGTTGGTTATAACGTCCGCCTGTCACGCGGAAGGCCGCGGGTTCGAGTCCCGTCCGCCCCGCCATTTTGAGTTCAGACGAACCGCTTTCCTCGAGGTGTGACAGCCCAGAGAAAGCCAAATGGCCTTCCGATTCAGTTTTTTCCACACATTCTGAAAAGCCCTCTCGTTCCATGCCAACCGGCGGTTGGTAGGAGGCACTCCTACGTCCAAAATCTGGCGCATCCTCTGGGCTATGGGAGTCGCACTCAGTTAAGTTTCCGGAGGGCTTGCCTCCGAGATCCCTACGAACCCAGATTTCAAGTTTATTGTCTTTATGGACGATAGCCTTAGGAATAATAAGCTGAATGATGTCCCGTTTTTTTTGGTCCTTCTGGCTGTCAAAATTTTCCAGAAGTTCTTCGAGATATTCGCGCATTCCTTTTTCTTGATTCTCAGATTTTAACTCGCGGAGTTGATTTTCTTTATTCATAAGTTCGCGTTCGAGCAACATGGTTTCTAATTCCGCCTTATCTCGTTCTGCTGTGATCGTTCGAATCACGGTATCAAGCTGACTTGGATTAGTCAGTGCTGATTGCCTGACGAAACTTGAAAACCCATCGATGACTTTTTTGTTTTCAGCCAGTCGCTTTCGAAGATCTGAAACTTGCTCTGATAAAATCGGTACAGCCATGTTCGTCATAGAATTCGTGTCGTTGATCATTTTCTTGAGGATGTCTGAATTTTCCAAATAATGCTTTACTCGATTAATAATAAAGCTCTCAATTTTCTCTTTTCGGATTCTGAATTTCACCATTGTTTGACAGCCCCTTACTAAACTTAAAAATGGAGTAACTGGCCAGCCTTCGGCGGCCAATTATTTATTTTATTTCATAAATTCTGGTTTTGCACCAGTGAACAAGGCTCTCAGGGCCTCCATCGGATGCA
>JAYTZS010000083.1:0-5847 GCA_043741885.1 Bdellovibrio sp.
TTCCTTCCAACAAATGGTGCAGAAGCATTCGGTGCCAATTCAGTATGCAAACGATTTGTTGCGTGGAATGCAATGGGATGTTGAAAGCTCATCGATTGAAACCGAGGAAGACCTGGTTGATTACAGCTACTGTGTCGCCGGCACTGTGGGCCTGATGATGTGCCATGTGATGAAACTTAATAACCCGAAAGCCCTGCACCAAGCGGTCAGTCTGGGAATTGCGCTGCAGCTGACGAATATTTCAAGAGATCTCAAAGAGGATTTTGAACGGGGGCGCATTTACCTTCCACGTGTTTGGCTGAAGGAGCAGCGGATGGAATGCCAGGAGTTGCTAAAGATTTCCGAAAGGCCTAAACTTCAGGTACTTTCTCAGCGACTGTTGAAATTGGCAGATCGCTATTATGATAGCGGCATGAGGGGACTTTCAGCTTTATCCCTGCGTGCGGCGTGGGCTGTTGTTATTGCAACTTTTATTTACCGTGATATTGGCCATCAAGTTCGGCGTGGTGGAGCAGAAATTTTTGATAGGAGAGTGATTGTCAAAACATCACGCAAATGCTGGTTGGTTGTGGTGGCCAGTCTTTATATGATCAAACTGATTCCGGCTCGACTGCGAAAACCATGGAAATCTGTCCAATTGGGAACCATTTGGACGACAAAGGAATTGTTCAATGAGCAAAACAATCGATCAAGTTTATAATCCAGAAGTCGTTCGGCCGCTGACTGAGAGTAAAAATAGCTTTTTTAAAGACGCTTGGATTTACGCCAGCCGTGTTGGTCAATTCACTCAAAAAGATTGGATCGTGTATTTTGTATGGGTAGGAATGATGTACGGACTTTTTGCAGCTGTTTCATCTTTTCTCGCTATAGGAGTGCATGCCGGCGTCCAATTTCCAGCCTTTGTTTGGAACATTCCTATGGGAATTTTTATTTTTTCAACAGCAATTGCTTTTGATACAATTGGCCACCGAACCATTTACAAAGCTTACCTGGCAAAAGCCGAAGCCTTAGTCCATCACATCACAATTTTCGCTGGCATCACCAGCACTTTGCTTCTTTGTTTAGGCTACAATTTCCCGCAGTTTCTTAGAATTCCAGCTCTTGTGATGGTAGCGCTTAGTATCTTGTACTCGGTGATAGATGAGGGAATGCATTGGCACCGATATATGACTCAAAATTCAGACCGAGTAGAGATGTGGTCACATTTTTTTATTTTCGTGGGTCATCTCATTATGACCTTGGCCTGGTGGAATTGGTTTGATCAAGGTTATCCTGGAGTCGCGCAAACTTTAATCGCCAAAACAGCTTTGTTTGGCTTTTGAGCTGAAAGCTTTTTTAAAATGAAACCAGCTTGTTGTTAGCTTATTTCTTAGCCTATCGGTAGTTCCGTTCTTCTTCTTGTTTGAATAGAAAAATCGCCAGAAGTAAGAAGATCAAAAGATACATTGCAAGACCCGCCAAGTACCGGTTTTCAATTTCTTTTTGCAACAAAGCGCTCCACACAAGTTCACCATACATTCGAGTCGGTAAATAAGGCGAGATGTCTTGCACCACCTGGGGCAAAACATTGGGAGGCACCCACAATCCTCCGGCAAAGCTCAGCGGTAAGTAAATCAAGTTTGCCACCGGAAGTGCACTGTGTGCCTTGCACGACAACCCGACGACAATTCCAATCATTGCAAAGGGCAGACTGCCAGCAAAGAGAGTGAAAAAAAATGGCAGAAGTCGACTCGTCGTGAGCTCAACAGGGGTGTATTGCAAAGATGTCCAGAGCACCCCGAGAACTGCCAAGGCCGCAAAGAAAAGGCCTGAAAGAATTCGTGAAAAAAACCCAACCCATACGGGCGCCGGTAGAACTCGGAGATAGGCGCTCCACGGAGTCCCTCGCTCTTGGGCGATGCCAACGGCAAACTGAAACAGCACTACACCCAGCATTGCATAGGCCGAAAAGGATCCAAGCATGATCAAGGCAGCCGGCGGAGTTTGCGCATTGGGCACGCCAAAAAACCAGAAAAACATCGATGGAAAAAGCACAGTTGAAATCAGGTACATTGGCTGTCGGGCCAATTCAAGAGTCAAAAAGTAACTGTGCAGAAGCAGCAGCCGGTAACTTCTAAGTAAATTTTTTTGAAATTTTCTCTGTAAGGTCTTTATAACAAACCTCCGTCAGTGGAGGATATATTTTTGAGTTTTTTATTTTTATTTCGCAGGATCAAAAAAGCTTCTTCTAAACTTGCATGATGAATTTTCAAATTATGAAAATCAGTTTTGTGATCCACAAGATCGCGAATGAATTGATCGGAATTTTCAGTTAGATGAGTTTCCTCTTTGCCATTGATTTCATAGGAGATTTTTTCTAAATCAATCTCGTCAAAAATCTTTTTCAAAGGGCCTGAGAAAAGAAGCTGGCCCTGATCTATTAAAATCACTTGATCGGCAATTTGCGAAACTTCGTGCAAATCGTGAGTGGAAAGTAAAATGGTTCCGCCCCCAGCTCTAAAAACTGTCATCGATTTCCACAGATCCTGCCTTGATTCCAAATCCAAACCAGTTGTCGGCTCATCTAGCACCAAAATATCAGGCCTGCCAGCGAGAGCGCTAGCAAGGGCAAGGCGCCTTTTCTCGCCTCCGCTCAGTCCCCCCACTTGCCGATTCCAAATTGAATCCAAATGAAATTTTTGAGCCAACTCCTGAAGTTCAAAACAGTGGTTGTAGTGAGCACAAACAAAGCCCAATATCTCTTTGACTTTCAAATGCACCGGGTAAGAAAGCTCCTGAGACGTATAGCCAATTTTACCATGCACCTCGACAGAACCAGAGGTAGGCGAGCGCAAGCCTAAAATCGTTTTTAAAGTGGTGCTTTTCCCAGCGCCATTGGGCCCTAAAAAAGCAGTGATCTCACCTTTGCGAATCTCAAAGGAAAGCCCCTTTAAAACTTCGTGACCAGCGAATTTTTTTTTTAAGTTCTTTACTTGGATCAACATCATTTTGATTTCTTTACCACTTGATCAAATTGGTCAGCGTAGCCGGAATGTTCAGTTTCAAACCAGCGATCCCAGAAAGTGTAGAACAAACCATAATTGTGTTTAAATGATTTGTGGTGCTGACTGTGGTGCACGCCACTGATCAGATATTTTCCGATGGGGTGCCGAGCCGACCCAGAGGGTAAAATTTCAAACCCCAAATGATTGGTAACAGATGAGACGGTCATCGCAGTCAAATACGCCAGAAGAACCAGAGGATGAACTGGCAAAAACAAAACAATCAATGGCACTGGCAAAGCTTCGATTAAACCTTCCCAAGGATGAAAAGAAAACGAGGCCCATGGAGATGGAGTGAGGGACTGGTGGTGAGCATAATGGGCTCGTCGATAAACCCAAGGAATGTGCAAAAAACGATGAGTGACATAAAAATAAAAATCGTGAATCAAGCTCAGTAAAAAGAAGCTCACTGGGAAATACCACAGTGGGTAACTGTTGAAAGGCAAGTAGAGCCGCGTCCAGCCCAGTTGCCACATCACTCCCAAAATCGCGCCGCTCGCACCAAATAAAACCGAAGTGAGAAGAGACCATTTGATTTCAGTTCGTTGTGATTTTATCGATGGAAGTTGAAAATAAATTTGACGGCGGCGCAGTGAAGCCGGGTTGTATTTGTAAAATAAAATCCACATTCCACCGGCCACTAAAAAATAGCGAAAGATCACCACTCCAGTGAGAACCACCATCGCGAGAGCCAAAGAAGGTAAGCTGAGAAGATCATAAGGGACATAAGATTCAAACTTTTCAAAGTGATTCACTGTGCTTAGATAATGATAGAATTCACAATCAAGGACAAGTAGATTGCTAAGACAATGGACGAGCGGCAGATGGATCTAGTTATACTTGGAGGCGGAATCAGCGGCTGCCTTCTTTTAGCGGCAGTTAGAGCGACCTGGCCTGGTGCATCGGTACAATTGATTGAGCAGAGTGAACGCCTCGGCGGCAACCACACCTGGTGCTTCCATCAAGCTGATATTTCTGCAACTTCGCAAGTTTGGCTGACGGATTTTATTTCCCACAGCTGGCCAGCCTATGAAGTCCGCTTCCCACTTTATAAAAGAGTTTTAAATTCGAGTTATTTCGCGATTCGCTCCGAAGACCTGCATGACCGGATGATGCAAAAGTTTTCAAAGTGGATCCAGCTTGGAAAATCCGCAGAGCCAGAACAGTTTTCCAAGCAGTTCTCAAATCAATCCGCTGGTCAGCTAAGCAATTCTTGCGTGATCGACTGCCGTGGCTGGCCGCCGAAATCTAGGCCTGGAGATTTTGGATATCAAAAATTTGTTGGTCTAGATGTCGAGTTAGAATCTCCTCATGGTTTGACTCATGTTATTTTAAAAGATGCCACAGTCGAGCAAACGGACGGATATCGATTTTTTTATTCACTGCCCTGGGCGCCGAGCCGCTTGTTGATCGAGGACACTTATTATTCGAATCACGCAGACTTAAACATTCCCGAGGTGGATGCGGGAATTCGAAAATACATCAAAGACCACAATTGGAAAATTAAGAAAGTTCATCGAAGAGAGATCGGCTGCCTGCCATTGGACCTATACCGCTCGTCAGAAAAGACCTCTATCGCAGCAGCACCGATCGCCGGTAAAAACCACCAGACAGTTCTTCGCTTAGGAGCAGCTTCGGGAATCCTCAATCCTGTCACTGGTTATACTGTTCCGCAAACTGTTCGCAGTATTCAAGCTCTAATTGATTGCGGAGTGTTCGAAGCCCAGGTTTGGGAGCAAACTTTGAAAAAGGTAAAAAAAACTTATTCTTCTCAATTTCGCTATCTTCGCCTGCTCAATCGAATGATGTTCCTAGCGGCTCTGCCAGAAAAACGATTCGAGATCCTGCAAAGATTTTATCAACTGTCTCCGCAACTGATTTCTCACTTTTATTCCGCCCAAATGACGACGTTTGAAAAATTTCGGGTTCTTTTTGGAAAACCCCCAGTCCCAATTAAGAAGGCACTTGCAGTCCTAAGAGACTCAAAATCGCCCCAAAAAATCAAGAAATTGGATTAGAATCAGTGCGAATTTAAATTTACAAATGGAATGATATTTGCTTACTAATTTAGTACAGGAGGATTCGTGAAACATAAAAACTCGAACTCTAAAATATCAGTTCTTAATTCTTCTTCCATGGGAGTCGATCTGGAGATCTCAAAGCCCAAAGAAAAAGAACAAAAACTGCAGGCGCCAAAAAAGACTTCCAAGCCGGCTGCGCCAGGCGACACAGTTTAGGTCTGGAGTAGAGATTTGGGGTCTTTCTAATTTGAGTGGGCATTTTGTGTATTTCCGCTTCTCAATCTAACTCATTCTCGTCTTCATAAGTCGCGAACCCGGTCAGTGTGATATTGAGATGAGTGGGCGCGACTTTACTTGTGCTTGAGTACAAGCCCAAGTTCATAAAGAGGGGTACTGGTCACCACATTTTGATGAGTCGCTGATCGACACCTATTTTCGAGGCAACATGTTGTCTGGGTCGAGCCGGGAGGGTCCATCGAAAGCTGGGGAAGGCGTGCTTGCATTCCTAATATAATTTCCGTCAATACACATGAATCTACCATGCGAATCCAAACTACCAAAGGTCGAGCAGATATGGCTTGCACGGAAGTCCCAGAATAAATCATCGACTGACCGAACTGAATGGCATTAAAAAAATCACGACCCTCTTTCTCGAAAAAGTGGGTCCAGTGTTGTTTGAAATTAACCGATTTTGCATCAGTCCCGGGGATCTTTCTAATTTTAGTGGGTATTTTGTTAAGCTCCACTTATCAATCAATCAAAGCGAGACTGGTCTTCATAAGTCG
>JAYTZS010000084.1:0-5841 GCA_043741885.1 Bdellovibrio sp.
CAAATTTATCTTGGAGTGACCACATTCGCTTTTTAGACACGATTGAGAAAACTGGAAACAATCTCAACCGCATCATCAATGATATTCTCGATGTTTCAAAAGTCGAAACGGGGCATGTGGAAATTGAAAAAACAAACTTCAACCTGCCTGAATTTTTAAGCGATTTGCAGAACATGATGAAAGTCCGCGCTGAGCAAAGCCGAAACCGCTTGTTGTTTACAGCTCAGGGGGAGATCCCTGAAAAAATATATTCAGATCGCACTCGCCTGAAACAGATTTTGGTGAATCTAATTAACAACGCCATCAAATTTACCGAATCAGGCTCAATTAGCCTCACTTATGGTTCAACAAAATCACATATTTTTTTCCGAGTCCAAGACACTGGAATCGGCATCGCCGAAGAGTTCAAAGAGCAATTTTTCCATCCTTATTTTCAAGTGGATGAAACGGGAAAGAAGGCCCAAGAGGCAACAGGATTGGGTTTGGCATTGTCAAAAAAGTTAGCTAGAGCTCTTGGTGGAGACGTAGTTCTAGAAAAAAGTGCATTGAAGGCAGGAACAACTTTTTTGATCACGATTCAAAAAGAGATACGAGAAGAGAAGCTGGCAGTTCCGAAACCAGTAGTTGCAGTTTCATTTTCTGATGCTGATCTTAATCAGAAAAAAGTATTGGTGGTTGAAGACGTTATCGACAACCAAATGCTGACTCGTCTTTACCTCGGACGAAAAGGAATGAAAGTTCAATTTGCAAACAATGGCAAAGAGGGAATGGACAAAGCTCTGGCGGAAGAATTTGATATCATTCTCATGGATATGCAAATGCCAGTCATGGACGGTTACACAGCGACACGAGAGCTTCGCAAGCGAGGCTTCACCAAGCCAATCGTTGCACTGACCGCACATGCCATGAAAGAAGATCGTGATCGCTGTTTAGAAGCAGGTTGTGATGACTATTTAACTAAGCCTATCGAATCTCAGGCACTGTTTAGAGCCATCGGCAAATTATTGGCTTCCGAAGGGGAATCAAGAAGTCAGCAGATAGCACCAGAAGCATTTGCTGATCACAGCGTCAGTCTTTAATTAGCTCAATGGCAGAGGAATAAACTCGGCCTCTCCTGGCACCATTGGGAAAGTCTGCTCGACCCAAGATTTTTTTGCACTCTCAATTTTGTCAGCCGAAGTTGAGACTAGATTCCACCACATGAACCGCTGTTCCGAAAATGGTTCACCACCAATAACGACACAGTGCAAATCTTCATGAGCTTCAAACTCAATAGGCTGCCCGATTTGATACACAGTCATATTGTGTTGCATAATTTTTTGATTGGCGACTTTGTAAGTGCCCTTAACTGAATAGACTGCGGCTTCCTGAGTTTCCGGCATCAAATGCTCGAACTTTTGTCCAGCTTTCATTTTTAACTCATAATAAAACATCGGTGAGTACACATGAACGGGAGAGCGCTGACCCGCCAGCTCTCCAACTATCACCTGAACATTGATATCGTCTTTTACAAACTGGGGTAAAGATTTTTTTGGATAGTGATAAAAACTAGGTGAGATGTCTTCACACTCTTTTGGCAAAGCGACCCAGATTTGCAATCCATGCATTCTAGTTCCAGGAAGCTTCATCTCTTTGGGAACTCGCTCAGAGTGCGAAATCCCTTTGCCAGCCGTCATCCAATTGCAGTCACCAGGCTTGATAACTTGAACTGTTCCCAAACTATCTCGGTGGACGGCCGCCCCTTCAAATAAATAGGTCACTGCAGAAAGTCCAATATGAGGGTGGGGTCTGACATCCATTCCTTGCTGCGGAGAAAGTTCGACCGGTCCCATGTGATCAAAAAAGACAAAAGGACCGACTGATCTTCTTTGTGGCGAGGGCAAAACTCGTCCGACCGAAAAGCCACCAAGATCTTTTTTTTGTGCTTCTAGAATCAATTCCACTTTCGTCATCTGTTGATCCTTTGTTTATTTGGGACCATGATCAAAGCATGTCACAGCTCTTTTCTCCCATTCGATTTCGTGAACTCCAAGTTAAAAATCGCATCTTTGTCTCTCCAATGTGTCAATACTCGTCAAAGGACGGTTTGGCTGAAACATGGCATTTGGTCCATCTGGGCTCTCGGGCAGTGGGTGGCGCTGGAATTGTTTTTACAGAAGCTGCTGCGGTTTCGGCCGAAGCTCGAATCTCACCCGGCGATTTGGGTTTGTGGAATGAACAGCAAGTGGCAGCTTTAAAACCAATTACAAATTTCATCAAAGCTCAAAAGTCCGTAGCTGGAGTTCAATTGGCCCATGCAGGGCGAAAGGCTTCAACCCAAGTGCCCTGGCTCGGTGGCAAGCCAATCGCTGCCGACCGCGGCGGCTGGCGAGTTCTTGCGCCTAGCGCTGTGGCTTACGACTCCAATCATCAAACACCACAAGAAATGCGCGAGTCGGATATTGAAAAAGTGATTTCTGATTTTGAAAACTCGACCAAGTGGTCTTTGCAAGCCGGGTTTCAAGTGATTGAAATCCATATGGCTCACGGTTATCTATTGCACGAGTTTTTATCTCCTTTGAGCAATCAACGCACGGATCGATATGGAGGCTCGTTAGAAAATAGGATGCGCTTACCACTTTTGATTGCTGAAAAAATCAGAAAGATTTGGCCACAAGAATTACCAATATTTGTGAGGATCTCTGCGACTGATTGGGCAGACGGTGGCTGGGGGCTCGAGCAAAGTGTTCATCTTTGTAGGAAGTTAAAAACTTTAGGGGTCGACTTGATAGATGCCTCTTCAGGAGGACTTGTTCCGCAGCAGTCAATTCCCATCAGGCCTTTGTATCAAGTCCCATTTGCAGAGGAGATTAGACGAAAGGTTGAAATTCAAACAGGCGCTGTCGGATTGATCACAAGTTCGCAAGAAGCCGAAATGATTTTACAGAAAGGTCAGGCAGACGCAATTTTTCTGGCTCGTGAGCTGTTGCGAAATCCTTACTGGCCACTAAAAGCTTCTGTGGAACTCAGCGAAGAATGGTCCTGGCCTGAGCAATACAATCGAGCAAAACCAAAAGATCACGACAAAAAGTAGAATTGAGTTATTTTTCTACAATAGCGGCGATCCCCATTCCGCCCGCTGTGCAAATAGAAATCAAGCCGCGCCCTGAACCTTTTTGCGCGATCATTTTTGCTAAAGTTGCAAGGATTCTGCCCCCCGTGGCGGCAAACGGATGTCCCAAGGCCACACTACTTCCTTTGATATTCATTTTTGATCGCTCGATTGGCCCGAGAGCTTTTTCTAACCCTAAAGTTTTACGGCAGTAGCCCGTGTCTTCCCAGGCTTTCAAAGTGCAGGCCACTTGCCCGGCAAACGCCTCATGAATTTCATAAAAATCAAAATCTTGCAAAGTCAGATTGTTGCGCTTCAAAAGTTGGGCGACAGCAAAAGTTGGCGCCATCAGCAGCCCTTCGCCGTGAACATAATCGACAGCGGTCGCCTGGCAGTCAATCAAGTGCGCTAGAATTGGCAGCGAGTTCTTCTCAGCATAAGAGTCGGAGCACAACAACACTGCTGAAGCTCCATCTGACAAAGGACTTGAATTTCCAGCAGTCAATGTGCCCTTGCCGGAAAAATCAAAGGCAGGCTTGAGCTTTGAAAGCTTCTCTAAAGTTGTGTCTCCGCGAACCGAGGTATCCTTTTTAAGATCTTTGAATGCGACAACAAGGTCGTCATAAAATCCTTGTTCATATGCCGAAGCCGCATTTCGATGACTTGCCAATGCAATTTCATCTTGTTCTTTTTGGCTTATTTTCCACTCTTGCACCATCAGCTCGCAGTGCTCGCCCATGGATTTTCCAGTTCGTGGTTCGCGAACCGCTGGAAAAACCGGCTTTAGATCAGAAGGATGAATCTTCAGTAAGGTCGAAATTCGATCCCAGCTAGATCGAGCTTTTCGAGCATCTAAAAGTTTCCAGGAAAATTCCTTTCGAAATTCGACTGGCAGATCACTGTTAGTATCGGCGCCACCAGCAATTCCGACTTCGATTTGCCCGAAAGCAATTTTCAGAGCAATTTGATTTGCGGTTTCCAACCCAGTTCCACAAGCTCTTTGGACATTGTAAGCCGGAGTGTGAGGGTTCAAGCCTGTGGAAAGAACAGCTTCTCGAGTGAGATTCCAATCGGATGCGTGAGTCATCACAGATCCCATGGCAACGTCACCTAAAAGTAAGCCCTGCAATTTGTATTTTTGGACCAATGCTTGAATCACAAAAGTCATCATTTCTTGATTGGACACTCTCGAATACTGAGTGAATGATTTTGCAAATGGAATTCGCAAACCTCCGACGATTGCCACTGGATTTTGCGAAGCTTTCATCAACCTTCCTTGCCCTTTCCTTTGCCTGATTTTGCAATGTCATCTCTTTTTGCTTGCTGCAGTCTGCAGACTGTCACCAGCAGTTGCAATCGGCAAGTAGATCTTGAAGACTAACAACCTGGAGGTTTTGTGATTTCTTCTTTGATAAATTTGACTCGAGTCCAACACATAAAAAAAGCAGGTCGCCAATTCTTTGTTTCTACTTCGGTGCTAGCTGCGGTGGCTTTGCCTTTGCAAAAAGACAAATGGGTTGAGCTCAAGTTCAATAAAATTCCAAATAACCAAGTTGAAGACACGGCTGAGGGAATGAAAGTCACTGTCATTTCTTCTGCAAGCCCCTTGGTGTACAAATTAGACAGTCCGATGCGAGTCTCAGGATTTTCTGCCGAGCTCGATATCACCGGAGCTGTCAAAAGCGGGATTGTTCAAAATTCGTTTGGTGAAGACAGTGTTTTTCGTTTTGGATTGGTCGCCACAGGAGACAAAACTTTAGGATGGTTTCAAAGAAAAGTCGCGGCCGACTGGGTGCTTAAACTCTTCGCTTTGGCACCTGAAAATACCGGCTTAGATAAAATCTATTTTTACAATCTCGGCCGCGAAGGACAAAAAGTAGGAGATTCGCGCCAACATCCAAAAAGTGAATTGATGCATGAACAAATTGTCGCTACACGCAAAGCTGACGAAAAGTCAGTTCACATCGAGCACAAATTCAAAAGCCCTCTGCCAATTGCTGCCGTGTGGATTAGCATTGATGGCGACGACACAAAATCCAACTTCACAACAGTCATCAAAAAACTCGACCTGTTCAACGAAAATAATTAAGGTGCCTGCCCTTTTTTGAGACTTTTTTGAGATTACGACAAAGTTTTCAGGTGCTGTTGCTGCCTTTTAGGAGTCGACTGCGGTAGAGACCTGTTCAGCCCTGTGGCAGGCTGAAAGCCTTTATAATCGGCGCCTCTGAGGAATTTAGGTAGCACGCTCACCCGACCTCTTTGATAATCTTCTCTCAAGGTGTCCTTCATGTCCCACTGAAGATTGTCATCAAAATACACCAATATCGATTCAAAAAGTGCAATCAATGGGATTGAGTGAGTGGTCGGGTGTCGACTGTCCAAAAAATCTGTGAGCTTCCAAAACCACTGAAACAGCGATGAGGAGTCTTCAGTTACGGACTGCAAAATTCTTTGGTAAGACATTTTAAAATTTCCGCTGTTGGAAATCAGATCCCAATACTTAGAAAATCTCTGAACCTTCAGTAAGATCTCAGGTTGCATATTTTTATTTTGCAGAATTTGAAATGGCGGATGTTCGCTGTATTTCATTTGCCACTCAAGATCATGGCGAATGATTGGAGTTCCCTTTAGCCGTTTCAGGACTCCGACCTGAACTTCATCTGGTGCAAGGCTCGCTAGTTTGTCAAACCCGGCCGCAAAGCTTTCCAAAGTTTCGCCAGGCAACCCAGCGATCAGATCAACATGAGTAT
>JAYTZS010000085.1:0-15605 GCA_043741885.1 Bdellovibrio sp.
GAAAACTTGACTGAAGAACTCCGCCAAAACCAAAGTGTCCTCGTTTCGATCTCGCAGGGCAGGGATCTGAAGATGAATCACACTCAAACGATAAAATAGATCTTTCCGAAGTCTTTGCTCTTGGACCAATTGGCTTGGATTGACCGAGGCAGTTGCTATCCAGCGAACTCTTCGGCTTTCTGTTCGAAAAGTATCAATGGTTTGACTGAGTTCTTGCTGTTGCAGAAGATTGAGATCGTCCAGGGCATCAACGAGAATTGCATCGCCGTCATTGACTTGAGAAAGATCCCGGCCCCATCGGTGCAAGGTTTTTTGAAATCTTGCGCGCTCCAAAATGAATTGAACCAGCAAAGTTTTCCCTGTCCCTTGCTCTCCCGAAATCAAGATGGGAGCCGGAGTGTTAGCTACAGCGATAGCCATTTCTAATACTTTTTGCATTTGCAAATTGGCTGTCTGAAAAATTCCAAAATCTGTCACTACTATTTCCTTTCCGTTGGAGCTTGGCTGTCGCTCATCGCCGGAATTCGTTTGATGTACTTGTTGTATTCATTTTTCCACTCGGAACCTTTGAGTTGCTCTTGGGCCAATTTGTACCAAATGTTATTTTTGGAAGATTTCAGCTCGTTCCACACCTGTGACGCCTTTTGCACTTGGCCTTTTTCGAAATAAAGTTGCCCCACTTTGTAGCGGTAGGACGCCAGTGGCTTTGAGTTTTCATAACGGCTGAGCAGATTTTCAAAGGTTTGAATCGCTTCGTCTTTCAGGCCTTTTTGCTGCTGCAGTTCGCCTAACATTTCTAAAGATCGACAGTGAATTTGCGGTGAAACCTTTTTTGAATCCTCCATCAAGATGCCAATTTTTTTCAGCGAACGAATGGCTTCATCGAGGTGGTTTTGCTTCACTTCCAGTTGTGCCAAATGGAGATAGGGATCTGCCGCTAATTCAGCAACGCCGGCCCAAGTCTTGAGAAGTTCATTGAGATAGCGAACGGCTGAATCTGTTTCTCCTCGCCTGTCCAAAAGCTGAGCTGAAAGTTGAACTCGCTCGATCTGATCCTGCTCGTTCAAGGCCTGTGGACTCTTGATATTTTTCAGGGCTTCGTAGGCTTGCGAGTACTGTGAGTTTTGGAATTGAATCGAAGCGATTCGCAAATTCACTTGATCTTCTGTTGGCAGTTTTTCAAAAACATTTCTCTCTTTGCCTTTTGCAGTGCCTTTGAGAGCATAAATTTGGTTCAAAGTGTCCTGGTACAGCTTCAAAGCTTGTTTCGTCACACCCGATTGTTCATAAGCCCGGCCAACATTGTATTTTGTGTCGATCCGATCAGAGGACTTAAGCCAATTATCTGCGTATTGATCTTGCCACTGGAGGGCGTCCAAGAATTTGCCCTGGTCGACAAGATTCTTCAGTTTCTCATTGATGTTTTTGACGATCTGATTCGTCAAGACAGTGGTGTCAACAGTTGTCGGATGGGATTGATAATATTTGATAAGAAGGGCAATCGACTTCTCAAATTCCTTGCGTTGGTTGAACCCCCCCGCAATCATCAAAGTGGCAAATTGGTCCATTTTTGGTAAATCTAAATTTTTCGAAAGGGCTTCAATTTCTTTAACAGCGTGATCAACTTCTTTTGGTTTCATGGTGTTCATGCGCTCGCTGAGCATTCGCAAACGAGCCACCACCGAACTGGGGCTGTCGCCATAACGAAAATAAGTTTCCAAATAGGTGCCGAGCACTCGAGTCTTATCAGCTCCTAAGATATCCAAAAGCTCTCCCGCTCGGGTCATGGCAAAACCAGCCTCCGGGTGAGATGGAAACTTCTTTAGAAATTCTCGATAAGTTTCTAAACTCTTGCGATAGTCTTGCATACCAAAATAAGCCGCAGCTTGATTGTAAGTAGCGCTTGGATATTCAAATTCGAACTTTGGATATTTTTTAATAGCTGATTGGTAGTCAGCAATTGCAGTCCGAAAATCTTTTTTCTGATAGGCCACATCCCCGCGCAGAAAGGCTGCTTGGATTCGGTTTTTCGGCTCAGAACCGTCTTTCTCAATCTCACTATAAATCTGAGTGGCTTCATCTGACCGTTTGATTTTCATGTAAGCGTCAGCGATGGCAAATCGTGCAATGTCTTTATTTGGAGAAGCTGGGCGCTTTTGCAGATGAGTCTGAAACAGGCGCAAGGTGCCTAAATAATCTCCGCGGTCCAAAGTCGCAAATCCCATTAACATCATTGTGCGCTCCAATAAAGCCGACTTCGGATACTTGTCGATGGCTTGACGGTAGCGAAGCATTGCCATATCGAAATCATCTGCTTGGTGACTTTCTGCCCAGATAGCAAAAAGTGAGTCTGCCCACATAAATCGGATCATTTCGTCATATTGAGACTTGGGATATTTTTGCAGAAACCAATCCACTGTTTTTTGGAATACTCCATAGCGTTTATTTTCAAACAGCGTCAGTAAAAGCCGCGCTTGTTTGTTCTCGTCGTTGTCTTGAGGAGTTATGCTATAAACTGGCTTTCTGCTTTCCAATAGTTCCATATAAGGCGACTTCATTCGAAGCATGGGAAATTCCAGATAAACTTTCTCACGACTGGCGATGATCGAGTCTTCTTTGATTTCATAATCCTTGATCGAAAACCGATCGTAATTTGGATCTCCGCCATCAAAAATACTGCCAGTGGCGGGTTTCTTCGAATCCAAGGCATCACTGAGACTAATTGGCTGACCCTGATCATTGAGGACTAAAATTTCCGTGCTGGCCGGAGCTCTTTGGCCGGTCTTTTTTGCTGGCAATTGGGTGGTTGCTACCTTTTTTCCAGTCTCTGCAGCAGTCGGATTTTCAAC
The DNA here is from genome assembly GCA_043741885.1 of Bdellovibrio sp. Taxonomy (GTDB): domain Bacteria; phylum Bdellovibrionota; class Bdellovibrionia; order Bdellovibrionales; family Bdellovibrionaceae; genus 21-14-0-10-47-8. The sequence continues at coordinate 2,850 of JAYTZS010000085.1, forward strand.
TTTCTTCTTTTCTAGAATTGATGATTGAGCTTTGTAAAAATCGACAATCAATCGAGAAGGCTTTTCAGTTAAATAATCAAACGGTTCAATGGCTTTAGACGAAACTTCAACTTGCAGGATGATTTTTCCATCGGGACCATTTTCGTCTACCTGAATAGATGGAATCAAACTTGTTGAGAATCCGCGGATCAGCTGAAGACTTTTTTCATTCAGTTTAGGGATCGTAACCTGGACAAAGGTCTTCCCCTTCACTTCATTTTTTTGAATGTCATAATCCCATTGGGTTTGACCCTCAAATTCAAAATGAACTGTATCACCTTGCTGAGAAACATGCGCCTGGACCAAAGCAGAAGCGACAGCCGAATTTTCAGTGAGGCTGATACCCAACGCAGCTAAAATTATCATCCATGAAGTCAGCTTCAAAAGAGTCCTCCATGACTCGACCTTTGAACAAAGATCCTTACTCCTTATGAACAAAGCAGAATTGATGCCACCTGGTTTCAAACCTCCCGGCAAATTTATCTGATCCTGGGCAAAATCTGCTGCTAGAAAATAACCGAAAACTGCCGCTGCCGACAATCCTCTGACACTCGATAAAAGACTAAGTAAAGACTAAGTACTGTGTGACCTTTATCGGATCCAGCGGTTAAACTTTTATCTGGATTTAAAGTTGGAAGGAATTATGTGAGAGTAAGTTTGAAAAAGTCCAGTTTCTCCATTTATGCAGCCATCCTTTTGGCACTGATCTCAGGATGCATTTCCGTCAGCATCAAGAACAAAGAAGCTTCCGCCCGCTCGGATAAATTCAGATACTCAAATCCAGCGAGTCCTTTTGAAAAAATCAGCAGCGAACAAGCCGATCTAGCTTGGCAAAATTCAAGATCAGGAAACACCATTGCTGTGTTATCTGAGTGCAGTGAATCCAAAGATTCTAGTTTGCAAACTTTAGAAGGTGAAACAGCCCAAGCTCTTTCCAGCTATCAAGTGACGAAAACCAATGAGATTAAATTTCAGGGCCGTGATGCTCTGCGCTCCAACATAGAAGGTCTGGTTGACGGAATTTCGGTGAAGATGAGTATACTTACTTTTAAGAAAAATTCTTGCGCTTACACTTTGACCTATTTAGGTCGAGCCAAAGGTTTTGAAAAAGATTTGCCAAGCTTTGAAACTTTTCTTCAGCGGTTCCAAGCCGAATGACCACAATGATCACCGTGCTGACTCCATTTTTTGATTTTATTAAAGAGACATTGCATTTTTTGGGCGGCATCGGTTTGCTCACCCAAGAAGTGGTGACGCAGCTTTTTCGCAAGGGCAATCGTTGGGGCCTCATTGTCGATCAAATATTTGAGATTGGGCAACGATCTCTTCCGTTAGTTCTGGTCACCGCGATCAGCACAGGAGCGGTGATGGCGTTGCAATTTGGTTTGGGTCTCGGTCGCTTCGGTGGAACCCTGTATGTTCCCCGTTTGGTCACAGTCTCTATTTTGAGGGAGATGGGTCCAGTATTTACAGCGTTGATGGTTGCTGCTCGAGTCGGAGCTGGCATAGCTTCTGAGATCGGGTCGATGGTGGTCACTCAGCAGATTGATGCCATTCGCTCAATGGGCACCTCGCCAATCCAAAAGATCGTGATTCCAAGAGTGATCGGCTGTTTGGTATCTATCCCTTTGCTCATCGCATTTGCCAACATAGTCAGTTTTTTGGGCGGGCTTCTCATAGGAATCACCGAGCTTCGCTTAGACGCTCAGTTTTATATGCTCAAATCCCTGAACAATCTGGTTCTAAGTGATTATCTTTCTGGATTCGGAAAATCTTTTTTCTTTGCTCTGTTTATTGCAATCCCGTCTTGCTACTTCGGCCTCAGTGTTAAAAACGGCACACGAGATGTCGGCATTTTCACCACTCGAGCCGTCGTTGTCTCTTCTATTCTTGTTCTGATTGGTGATTTCTTTCTGACAAAATTTTTCTGGATGATTGAAAAATGGATTTAATTCAGGTGAAGCATTTTCAGAAAAAGTTCGGCACAAAAATCATACACCAGGACGTGAGCTTTGATGTGCGAAAAGGAGAATGCCTAGGTTTATTGGGCGGCTCTGGAGCGGGAAAATCAGTTTTACTTCGCAGTTTGATCGGCCTTGAAAAACCCGATTCAGGCGAGGTCTTATTCGACGGTATTAAAATCAGCGATTTGACTGAATTTGAACTTGTCGAACCTAGAAAGCGAATGGCCTACGCTTTTCAAGGTGGTGCTCTTTTTGACTCGATGACTGTCTTTGACAATTTGGCATACCCACTGAGGGAGCACACTGAAATGTCAGAAAGGGAAATCAAACAGAAAATCACATCTCATTTGAAAGAATTTGGTCTTGAAGGCAACGAGCGTGTTTACCCCGGCAATCTCTCCGGAGGAATGCAAAAAAGGGCTGGTCTTGCTCGGGCGATTATTTTGGGCCCCGAAGTGATTCTTTATGATGAACCCACGGCAGGCCTAGATCCTTTTAACACTCACAAAATTCGTGAAATGATTTTGCGTTTGAAAGCAACTGGAGTGACTTCGATTTTGGTCACCCACGACATGCCCGTCGCTTTCAGTGTCTGTGACCGCATTGCCATTTTAATGGATGGAAAAATCAAAGCGATTGGAACGATCGAGGAAATCGAAAAGCAGGATTCAAATTTGATCTCTCGATTCGCTCAAGGAGAATTTTTATGAACTCTCGAATGTCACTTTCTCGGCAGATGAAAGTAGGAATTTTTTTATTGGTTGGCTCAACTATTCTTTTAGTTTCTCTATTTTTAGTTGGCGGCGGAAAGCTTTTGAAAAGTTATGCCATTCTTCACGCTCATTTCGACAACGTTCTGGGCCTCAGCGAAGGAAGCTTGATTTCTCTTTCTGGAGTGAGCGTTGGAAACGTTCAGAAATTTATTTTTATCCCCTCTGAAAATAAATTGGATGTTTGGCTGAAAATTGATTCGGATTACCTTTCGAGATTGACTGAAAATTCGGCGGTCGATATCCGCACCCAGGGAGCCTTGGGCGACAAATTTATTTATATCATCCCCGGCTCTCCTGGCGGAAAAGCTTTAAAGGATGGCGATCAAATTGAAGTAGCCAAGGCAACAGATCTTTTGGCCGTCCTCTCTGAAAAAGCCAACGATTTGACAAAGGTGTTCGACATTTTAACTGAGGTCGATAAATTTGTGAAAGTTCTAAATTCGGACAACCGGACTGAAAAAATCATTCGTAATCTGGTCGAGAGCAGTCAAGATTTTAAAGCGGCAGCTCGAGAAAGTCGAGAATTGGTGGCACAGTTGAGATCTGAGGATGCAAAGAAACTTTCTTCCATGATGTCAAAAATGGACAGCATCCTCACTAAAATCGATCGCGGTGAAGGCACTTTAGGTGCTCTGATCAATGACCCCAGTTTGCATGATTCTTTGAAGTCGATGCTGGGCTCTCCGGATCGAAAAAAATCGATGAAGACTTTGATTCGCTCCTCAATTGAAAAAGCAGATAAAGAAAAGGATTAATCCTCGTCTTGCAAAAGCTGCGCGATCGACTCTTTTAATTCTTGTGATGCCACGGCATCAGCAGGAACACTTTTCCGGTCCATTGTCAGTCGGATTTCTCTAACATACTCTTGTTGTAATTTTTTATTGATCGCATCTTTCATGGGCTCTCTCATAAAAACTAGCTGTTGCATCCAAGCCGAGTTTTTTACCCACACATACAGCACACCTCGCTGGTATCCCACTGGCTCGCTTGCAGCGCTCATGGTGGGGCCGACAAATTCACCCCATTTTTTCCAAAGTTTCCAACGGATAAACTGAACCGAAAGCGCTGACTTGCCATTTTCAAAAAGGGCCTGTAGGACATCCGAACCCGCACTCAATTTGTCTTTTTTATTCTTGTGCATATAGTTTGAGGTTTAATCATGCTCCCATTTGATGTCCACCAAAATAAAATCACTGTGGTTGGCGCTGGCCTGGCAGGAAGCGAATGTGCGCTTCAATTGGCCGAGCTTGGCTATAACGTTGACCTGTATGAAATGCGCTCCTTGGCTGCGCAGATTATGACGGAAGCGCACAAGACAGAAAAATTTGCAGAATTGGTTTGCTCCAACTCTTTTGGAAGTTTGTCGAACGGATCGGCGCCGGCCGAATTGAAATGGGAGGCCGAAGCTTTAGGTTCCTTTTTGTTAAAGGCGGCAGTTGAATCTCAAGTTCCCGCGGGCCAAGCTCTTGGAGTCGACCGCGAAGTTTTCAGTCAAACCGTCAGTGCTCTGGTTCGCCAGCATCCGCGAATCCATGTCTTCAACCAGGTGGTCTCATCGCTCGATGATATACCTCGACCTGCCGTGATTGCTACTGGTCCCCTGACTCACACTCGACTTTCTGAAAGTCTGAAGGATCATTTCGGTGACGAGTTTCTGTATTTCTTTGACGCCATCGCCCCTATTTTAGACACCGATTCCATCAACATGGACATTGCTTGGAAAGCCGATCGATATGACAAAGGCTCAGCGGATTATATCAATTGCCCGCTGGACCCAGAGCAATACGACAATTTAATTGCAGAAATTAGCAAAGCTCGAAAAATAGAACCCAAAGACTTTGAAACCACAGGATTTTTTGAAGGCTGTATGCCGATTGAAACAATGGTTGCTCGGGGTCCAGAAACTTTGCGCTTTGGTCCAATGAAACCGGTTGGACTTCGTAATCCCCGCACCGGCCGAGAGATGCATGCAATCGTACAACTCCGACAAGACAATCGAGAAGCGACAGCGTACAACATGGTTGGATTTCAGACGCGAATGGCCTATGGCGAACAGACTCGGGTTTTCAGAATGATCCCTGGGCTTGAGTCTGCAGAATTTCTCAAGCTCGGTAGCATTCACAGGAACTTATTTATTAACACTCCAAAAAGGCTGAATAAAGACCTCTCAAGCCAAAAAGATCCGTGGCTCTTTTTCGCAGGACAAATCACTGGAGTGGAAGGTTATTTCGAATCCACCGCGATTGGCCTTTTGGTTGCGCGTTTTGTTGATCAGAAGATTCGCAATCCACATCAAACTGTAAGTTTTCCCCCGCGCGATTCCATGCTAGGGGCTTTGCTTGAAGCCATCACAGACCCAACAAGAGCCGACCTTTTCCAGCCGACAAATGTCAATTTTGGCCTTTTCACCGACCTGAAAGAAGACAACGGCAAAAAGATTCGTGACAAAAAAACAAAAAAGCTACGTCAGATTGATCGAGCCCAAAACCAATTCACTGAATGGATGAAATCACAAAATTGGCCAATGGACAGCCGTGGCTCAGGATTGCAATTTCTAAGTGAATCTTCACCGCCGAAAGCCACAAACACTGTCATTCCTCACAGACCAGCGGATGTCTTTGGGTTGGTTTCCGACTTGGACTCGAAAGAATTACACTAATGGTCACTGTCAGCTCCAAGCAAACCACTGCAAAGCCTTATTGAATAAGCACTTTCCAACTTTAGGGCCAAAAAGTTTGCATCGTTCCATGCTCCTGCTTTAGAACTTCGGCTCGTCTATGGCGACTCGATTTCACTGGGGTTTTAGAACCCTCTTTTTTTTAAGTTTACTTTTTCTGCTCAGTGCCGGCGATCCCATCTGGACTTCAAATACAGCCTTTGGAGGAGTCGCGGTTGAAGGCCTTCCACTGCGCCTTCTGGTCATTCGACAGCCGCTGACTTATCAAAAATTAAACGTCTTCGAGAGCGGCTTTGAATCGGACATTCTGCAAGCCTTTGCTTTGGATCATGGTTACAGATTAGAAATTTCAGTTGTGCCGACAAAGGCAGATCTAATTCAACGTCTCAAATCAGGTGAAGGCGATCTGGGAGCAGCCCGATTCCCTGGATTTTTATCTACTCGATCAGGCCTTTTACAAAGTCGGGCTTACGACGAAGAAAAAACCTCTCTGGTTTGTCGGACAGATTCTGAGGTCCAATTCAGTTCTCAGGGTCGGTTGCCGTTAAATGCGAATTGGAAACTGGCGATCAATTCCGAAAACACTCCGCCTACTTGGATTTCCGATTTTACACAAAATTCTGTGAAGTTAAAAATTGAAGACTTTCCTGCCCACAGTTCCCTCCAATTGCTTCGGCTGCTCAATCGAAAAAAAGCCGATTGCACTTTGCTCGATCGCATGGAAGCTCGCTTGTATGTTCAAGTATTTCCGGATCTTGAAATTGTTAAAGACGTTTCGCCGGCTCAATCTTATCATTTCTTGTTGTCTACTTCCCGACTCGATCTCGCTTTGCAGCTGCAAAAATGGATGAACCGAAATTCCAGAAAGCAGCTAATTGCCCAAATGAAATCAAATTTCAGGAATCGAACTCAGGCCCTGTCTGATCCTGACGTTCACAATTTTTTACGCTTGAGGACCTCGGCTCTCCCCAAATATGCCATGCTCTTTCGAAAACATTCGCGAGAGTTCGGAATACCTTGGCAATTGACAGCCGCAGTGGCCTTTCAAGAATCACACTGGGATCCACAGGCAGAAAGTTTCTCTGGAGTGAGGGGTCTCATGCAACTCACTAGAGACACGGCTGAGCATGTCGGAATTGAAGACCGCGAGGATATCGATCAAAGTGTTTGGGGCGGCGCCAAATATTTAAAAATGCTATTGGATCGTCAACCCAAAATGCTGCCGACTCGGGATAAAATCGCACTCGCATTAGCAACCTACAACTTGGGCCCAGCTCACATTATTGATGCTCAAAGATTGTCCGTGGAGCTCGGGAAAAATCCCTATTCGTGGAGAGATCTCGAAAGTGTTCTGCCCATGTTAGCGGATCCGCGTTATCTTTCACATTTAAGATATGGCCCCGCTCGCGGTAATGAGCCTGTCATCTATGTTCGCCGAGTTTTGGCGTTTTTAGAGCTGATTGCTATCCAAATTTAATTTAGCTATCCAAACTTAATTTAAGAATCTGCTCGCGACCAATTGCGATTGGATATCCAAATGAGTATTCAGACAACAAAAGATTGGCTACTCAAGGATTACTCAACGGTGACTGATTTAGCTAAATTCCTTGGTTGGTCGACATCATAGCCCAAACTGCTGGCGAGATGAAAAGCCATCAGCTGCAGAGGAACCACTGCTAAAATTGGATTTGTCGTCCAATGAGCCGCTGGTAATGCGAGATATCGCTCTGACAAACCTTTTAAACGCTCATTCTCTCCAGTTCCAATGGAAATAATTCGCCCCCCTCGAGCTTTGGCTTCTTCCAGATTAGAAACTGTCTTTTCGAAAACTTCATCATCAGGAGCGACCATAACAATAGCCATATCCTTATCGATCAGGGCCAAAGGACCATGTTTCATTTCGCCTGCGGCATAACCTTCGGCATGAAGATAAGCAAGTTCCTTCATTTTCAGTGCCCCTTCCATAGCGATCGGGAAATTCACATTGCGTCCCATGTAAAGGAATCCTTTGAACTCCTTTAAGCTTTCAGAAGCTTCAGCAAAGTATTTGTCATAACCCAGCAATACGTCCATTTGTGAGGGCAATTTCATGAGTGCTTCAATGTGCTCCAGTTCGGTTTTCTCATTCAGCGCTCCACGTACTTTTCCTACTGACAGCGCCAAAAGATTCATCAAAGTTAAGGTGCTGACAAAGGCTTTAGTACTGGCCACTCCGATTTCAGGCCCAGAATTCATATACAAATGCCCATGCGCTTCACGATCAATTGATGAATTCCGAACATTGCAAATCGATAAAGTCTGGCAACCTTTTTCTTTGGCCAACCGAATGGCTGCCAGGGTATCGGCTGTTTCTCCACTTTGGGAAACGGTGACAAGCAAAGTGTTGGCTCTCAACACAGGATTTCGGTAGCGAAATTCACTGGCAATATCCACTTCCACCGGGATTTTTGCGATTTTTTCTAATAGATATTTTCCAACTTGAGCGGCATAAAAACTAGTCCCACAGGCGACAATCACAATCTGTTCAATCTTTCGGAAAAGTTCTGAGGTTGCCTTCCAATCCGCGGCAGCATCCATTTTTTCAAGATCTTGAGTTTCCTCACCGTTGAAGCCTACACCTCTGAGCTGAACCGAAAATTTATTGGCCATCAAATGCGGAGCCATCGCAGCTGAAATTGCATGCGGTTGTTCATAGATTTCTTTCAACATGAAGTGAGAGAAACCTTTTTTTTCAGCTTGGTCTGCATCCCAGTTCAGCTCAACTATTTTTTTGTCGATTTTTTTTCCATCATTGGAGAAAACGGAGACCTCGGCTTTTTGGATGACCGCCACTTCACGGTCATTCAAATAGATGAATTTTTTAGTGTATTGCAGAGCTGCCTGAACATCACTAACAACGAAAACTTGGTCAGGTGCAATTCCAACAACCAGTGGTGGGCCGTCTTTGAACGCCACGATCTGGTCGGGTTGTTGCTCCCAAATGGCTAAAATTGAGAACGCTCCTCGAAGCTGCTTTAAAACTGTCAAAACGGCCTTGAAAAGATCTTTCTGCTTTTCAACTTCTTCCGCCAACAGGTGAGCAACAAGTTCCGAATCTGTTTGTGAGGTGATATGAGCTCCTCGTTTAACCAACGCCTCTCGAATCTCAAGGTAATTTTCAATAATCCCGTTGTGGACTAGGCTAAGCCCGTTGACTTGATGGGGATGAGCGTTGCTTTCAGATGGAACTCCATGAGTCGCCCACCGAGTATGACCGATTCCCATCCGACCGTTGAAAGTTTCGCTTTGAAGTTTGCTCTCAAGATTTTTTAATTTCCCTTGAGCTCGGACTCGTTTGAATTTTCCATCATTGAGAATCGAAACACCGGCACTGTCGTAGCCACGATATTCAAGCTTTTTTAGACCACTGACAATAATATCTTTCGGGTTTTGAGGACCCCAGTAACCGACGATTCCGCACATAAATCATTTCTCCGATATTTCTTCTTTTTTCTCGCTCACATAGTTTTCTTTGATAAACTGTTTTCCGCGTGCCACTGCCAATGCCCGTGCTGGCACATCTTTTGTCAAAGTGGATCCAGAGCCAATCACAGCATCATCGCCGATGGAGATCGGCGCAATAAACTGAGTGTCACTTCCAATAAAAACATTGTTGCCGATTTTAGTTTTGTATTTTTTGTGATCAATTGCATAGTTGCAAGTGATTGTCCCACATCCAACGTTCACATTTTCACCAATTTCAGCATCACCCAAATAACTGAGGTGGCCTGCTTTGGATTTTTTGCCGAACTTGGTTTTCTTCATCTCAACAAAATTGCCGACATGAGCTTCTTCTCCGATTTCAGTTTCAGGTCTCAAGCGTGCAAAGGGCCCCACTGAGGCTCGAGTGTGAATTTGGCATTTTTCTAAATAACAATAAGCTCGGATTTGAACACTATCGGCAATTTCACTGTCGACAATGTAGCACCCAGGTTCAATGGCAGTGAAAGATCCGATTTTGGTTCTGCCGCGCAAAAAAACATTGGGATAAATCACGCTACCGGGTGACACTTGCACAGACTCTTCAATAAAGACTGACAAGGGATCGATGATTAAAACTCCGGATTCCATCAATTGTTTGGCTTTTCTTCGGTAAACCAGGCGCGATGCTCTGGCTAATTCTTGTTGACTATTCACTCCGACGGCAACTTTTTTGTTTCCTTTGATTGTGTGAACTTTGAGATGATCTTCCAGGCTAATCGAAATCAAATCCGTCAGATAGAACTCTTGCTTCGAGTTTTGATTTTGAATTTTTGGTAAATATTCAGATAGAACATCTGCGCCCACCAAATAAATACCTGTGTTCACTTCACGAATTTTCAAAGTGTCGGCCGAAGCATCCTTGGCCTCGACTATTGCTGCCAGCCGACCTTGATGTCGCACCACTCGGCCAAATTCTTTTGGGTTGTTAAGCTCAGCTGTCACCACGGCCAAGTCCGATTTAGCTTCAACAAAGTCTTTCATAAATTGAGAGATGTCCGCAGCTTCAATCAACGGATGATCTCCGTTGAGTATGATCACATTGCCTTCGATTCTATCCGGTTGCGCCGACTTCACAGCATCTGCTGTGCCCAGTTGCTGTGCTTGCACGTGAGTTTGCACTCCAAGTGGTTCAACAATCGCTTTGACTAGATTGAGGCCGTGACCAACAACCACTCGAATTTCCTGCACTCCTGCTTTTCGGCAGGCCTCAATCACGCTGAGAAGCATGGGTTGACCTGCCACTGGGTGCAAAACTTTAGGCAGTGGCGAAGCCATTCGAGTGCCTTTTCCAGCAGCTAAAATTATTGCTGTCCAAGGACTGTTTTTTTCTTTGTTTGTTTGGGTTTTCATAGAGATAATTAAATCATGGCTCTTGAGGTTTTACACCAATCTTCTTGGCAACTGTCAGCCCTTGGGGAACCCCTCGAGTTGTTCTCGTCGCTTCACGCCCCCGAGCTTCCACTGTTATTTATCGGCGGAGTTCACGGCGATGAACCAGAGGGCGTCGAACTCGCACAAAAACTTTTATCTTGGTTGCAAAAAAACAACAGCGATCAGCTTTTTTCTTGGTTGCTAATTCCTTGTTTGAATCCAGATGGATATTTTCGTCAAGATCGGGTGAACGGAAATGGAGTCGATCTCAATCGGAATTTCCCAAGTCATGATTGGGCTCCCGATGCCAAAGCGCCAAGATACTTTCCCGGTCTAGGTCCAGGAAGTGAACCGGAAGTTCAGGCAGTCTGTCAGCTGATCGAAAAATATCAACCGCAAGTGATTGTTCACTTTCATTCCTGGCACCCATGTGTGGTTTACACAGGTGCACCTGGGAAGGTCTGGGCTGAAAAAATTGCAGGTGATTCTGGATACAGGGTCCAAGAGGACATTGGCTATCCGACGCCTGGAAGTCTAGGACAGTATGGCTGGACGGAGCGAAAAATTCCGGTGATTTGCATCGAAGAGCAAGAAAAAATCGACTTGCGACAGATTTGGCCACGATTTTCCAAAGGTTTGCAAAGTGTATTGAGTCGCTCCAAAAACTTAACTAAAATAATCTAATGTCTATAAATATTCCCATAAAACTGATTGTGTTCGATCTTGATGACACTTTGCTCGACACAATGACAATCTTAATTCCAATCGCGCGGACCCCCGCTTTCGAAAAACGAATTCGAGAGCCATTGCCCTTGATGCCCGGTGCGCTTGAAAATCTACAGGCATTGCAAAAAAAATACTTTCTCGCATTGCTGACCCAAGGCAGAACTGAAGCCCAAATGCAGAAAGTGAAATCAATTGGGATTGCTTCATTTTTTCAAAAGCAATGTTTTGCTGATCCAACTCAAAATCAAACCAAGCAGCAGTTTTTCGCCCAGCTTTTAGCCGATTTCAAAATCCGACCGCAAGAGATGCTCAGCGTGGGGAACCGTAGATCCACTGATATTCGCGAAGCCAAAAAGCTCGGAGCTCAAACCTGTCTGTTCAATTACGGTGAGCATATGAGTGAAAAGCCCGAATGTCCTGAAGACATTCCTGATTTTGAAATCCATTCTCATTCCGAGCTGATTCCCAAATGTCATCTCTGAATTTTAGCGTGCTTATTCTTGGATTGCCACATGTGCCTTCTCTGCAGGTCGGAGCAGATTCTGTGGTTCAATGGAAAGATCAGATTCATTCTCTCAGTCAGAGATCTTACAATGTTGTTTGTGCCCCGCTTCTCGATATGAAAAGTCGAGAATTCGAGCAGCTAGCTCTGGGCTTGATTGAAAAAAATCCGACTTTGCAAATGGTCATGGTCTCCAGTGAGACGAGCTCCACACAAGACCTTCAGATGATTTTTGAGAAATTCCCAATTTTCAGAATTGCCGATCAGGAGCAACTGCAGAATTTAGAAAGGGATCTCGTCTTTGGACTTGAAGAAGCACAGATGTCTCAACAGGAACAGGAATTAGAAGACTTGGTAAAGGATCAAAATTCAACTTTGAAGCACCTCTATCAAGAACTCGAAGACCGAGTGCAAAAACGTCAAAATTTTTTACTTGAGACTCGTAGAAAAACTTATATTGCTAACGCTCGCTGGGAATCCCTTCGAGAAGCGATGATTGCTATTTACCAATCCATTTCGACAGGTGATATGGAAAAAAATCTGCTTCAAGTTTTACAGCCAACAATGCATTTGGAATCCATTCGAATTCTCTTCAGCCCGCAAGATAGATTTCTCACGGATCAAAAGCGCAGTCAGCAAAGCTTTTCTATTTATCAAGCGCCTCTGTTTCGTTCTCAGGATCAGGTTGGATCGGCTTTATTTATTCGCAACCAAAAGCTTCCTTTTCAGAGGGAAGAAACCGACTTCTTGCTTCGAGTCACCGAAGCCGCCTCTCTGGCCCTTGATAGACAAACCAAGCTCGAAGAATCCGAAAGCCTGAAAGAACAATGGCAAGCCACTTTCAATGCTGTTTCAGATCCCGTCAGTTTGATCAATCAGAATTATGAGCTGATCCAAACGAACTCTGCTTTTATGAAAAAAGCTGGGCTGGCTTCCGATTTGATTATTGGACAAAAATGCTACAAGGTCCTGTTTCAGAGAGAGGCTCCCTGCATTCACTGTCAGCTGGGAAAAAACTTTCGCTTGGATGCTGGAAAACCTAAACATTCTCAAAAACTTGCAGCTTTCGTGGCTTACGATGTCTACAGTCAACAAATTCCAATTGACCCAATTCAGTCCACTGTTTTCGTCAATTTTTATCATGACGTCACTGAGCAGATTCGGATGGAAAGAAAAATTCTG
>JAYTZS010000086.1:0-5835 GCA_043741885.1 Bdellovibrio sp.
GTCTTGGCTCTCTCGTTGCAGTGAACTCGAAAAAACTCAGATGACTCATTCTGAAACGGGAATTTTACCTTTTAAGTTTTGAGGGGATTTCCTTTCTAATTTTGCAGTAACATGGAAAGAGCAATGAAACGCCAGCGGTTGGGGCTCTTTCTCACTTTTTCTATTCTCGCAATCTGTCTGATGTTTTTTGGACAGGCCTGCACACGCCCAGTTAAATTCTTCTCTTCGTCGATTGATAACAAGCTAAATTTTCTCAGTGAGGCCTCAACGGCCGAAGGCAATGGCGGCACTTATGGTGGCAAGCTCGTCATTCTTCATCACGAGGTTCCAGGCTTCCAATGTGAAGGCCACGACAATCCTGAATCTATTTTGCTGCGAAAACCTGACATGAATTGGTATTACAGCAAAAACTCGGTTGATAAGTGCAAAACAGTGAATCAGCAACCTGTGACTGGAGTGCAGTATGATGAGGCTACTCAGATTGTCACTTATATGGGTGCCTCCTACAAGCCACCACTGCTGTACAAAGTGGTCTCCAGTGAAAATCCAAATCTGCCTGATGTCGACCTCGAAGACGGAGTGTGCGCTGATGCCAACGGCGTATGCTCTCTTTTGGCAGCGGTCAACCAGATCGCTCCAATGGAGTTTGCGAAAGAGATCCGTATTTTTATCTCAGCAGGGACCTACTTGCTTTCCACCCCTCTACTTATAAATAACACGAACAAAGTCACTATCACTGGAGAGAACAAAGACACGACGATTCTCGATGGTGGCGATAGCCTTCGGATTCTCAATATTTCCCACCAGGCGGGGTCGTTATCATCAGCGCCGTTAGCGATTTCTAATCTCACCTTCACCCGAGGATTTAGCTCAGGAACTAACTCCTGGGGAGGCGGCTTGCTGGTGAATTACGGTCTCAATGATGTCACTATCGACAGTTGCAAATTTATTGGCAACCATGCGGAACATGCCGGAGCTGCACTTTCAATTCATGGACAGTCCGTCGGTGGCATAGCTTATGTTCGTAGATCGATCTTCCAGCAAAATTCTCTGACCGGCGCCAGTCCACAGGTCATTGATAGTGATGCGATCACTGCCACAGGCTCGCTGGTCCTTGAAGACAGTCTAATCTCTGATAATGGGATTCCCAGCAAAAACTACCCCGTCGTTCGAGTTTCTACCGGTGGACCTTTTGTGCTGAAGTCGACATCCATTGTTAACAATATTTCAACTGGCTTAAGTTACTATTTGACCTCCTGCACGAATAGCCCTTGTTCCATAGAGAATTCAACCATCGCTCGAAACAACGGAAACGGCATCAGCATTGAAAACTACAGGATGGCTGGATGGGCAGACCCGCAAGACTTTTCAATCATCAACACAACGGTTGCGCAAAATAATTTGGCTCGAGGTCTTGGCCCGTCCAATCTTTACCTCAACACAGGGGCAGGTTTTCATCTAATTAGCACTGTCATCTCGAGCCTTGATTCAGCAACCGAAACAAATTGCTCTTTAACTAGGTTTTTTCTTTCAGGTGGTTACAGTATCGCGAATGACAACAGCTGTGAAATTACAAACATGGAACCGTTGCTTTCAGCTCTGGCCAACAACGGCGGCATTGGTCTCACCATGATGCCGCAAACAAGCAGTCCGCTCTTGGGATATGGGTTCGATTGCTTACTAGACGATCAGCGGCATGTTCTGAGATCGAATCCGACGGGTTCTTGCACTGTTGGAGCCCTCGAAGTTCCTTAGTTAATTTGCCCAGTTGTTTCGCCTTGGTCACGCAGCTAGTTTCTTTTTCCGTCTCGCAAAAAAATAGACCGTGGACTTTCCCTGGCCCGACCGCTGAAGAATTCCGGCCGCTTGAGCCTTGTTGAGAATCCGCGAAGCTGTGCTTTCAGAAACAGCGAGTTTGGCTGCAACCTTTGTCGAAGTCATGGTTTGATGTTGGAAGTGAGTCTTCAGATTTTCAATAGTCGCGACCTGCGACGTCAATTCCCGACCCCGCCGAATTTTGATCTCGATTGACTTTGTAGAGATCAAACGAAATTCACTTTTTTTGATCTGAACCTTCAGCGGCCAATTGTTTTCTCGAAACCAGATGTTCAATCTTCCGAGATGCTTCAGAACCCGAGACGGAGAAGTAAACGGATTCATCTTTTCTCCAGGATAAATTCTTTGAAACAAAACACCAAGGCTACTGGGCTGATAGAAGTCTTGGCTGAGTGCCAGGAACAATTTAAATAAATTCGCTCTTTCAAATAGAGCTTCGCTCCCCGTTCCTTTTTGATGTGGGTCGAAAAACACTTCGGGACTGCCTGGTCCTATTTTCCATTGGTAATCTCCGCGAGAAACAAATTTTTTACCGTAGATTCTGCGCGCTCTCTGTCGGTAGCAGGGAAAAGGTGTTCCCAAAATGACTTTTTCGATTAGATTTTGGTCTTTCGATATCACCGCTGAGAAAAGATCGCACTCACGCACCGTGCTCCAGCTTGTTAGGGCTATCGCCTTTGCTTTGAGGGACTCTAATGCCAGAAGATTTTCGGGTTGAGGATCTCGCAGGCCATTCAAAATGCATTTCCACTTTTCGACATACAGACTGTAAATGCCTGCTTGGTCTTTGAGATAGAAAGCAGCTCTTTCTAGAGATTGCTCTGCCAAATCGAATTGTCCTTGAAAAATATGAATTTGACTGCGCAGTTCAAAATGATTTCCCAAGAGTAAAAAATAAGAATGACTTTCACACTCTGCTTTGATTTCTTCGAGTAAATTTTTAGCCGCTTCCCAGGCCTCCACCGCGATATGAGCTGCTGCCAAATTCACTTGAGCTACTAATTTGGCATAGGCTGGAGTGGAAGCGAGCTCGATATATTTTTTGAAAAGTGGAATGCTGGCTGGATACTCCCACACAAAAGCGTGGGCACAGCCCAAACCATACAAAGCTTCAGGTGCAGTTTCGAAATTAATTTTCTGCAAAATTTCAATCGCCTCTTGATACGCTCCGAGATGGCTCAAGGCTCTTGTGTAGGCAATCTTTTCTCTGTCCGAACTGGGCTCGGCCAAATTATTTTCTGGGTAAATATGTCGACGTAGTAATTTCAAGGCGAACAGGGGTTCATGCACTCGAACTGACAATTTCGCCAATTCTTCACACCACCGACGTGGAATTAAATACGGATTTTGAGTCTTCAGTAATTGTCTGCACTGAGGATGCTCTCCTCGCACAATCATTGCCTCTAACTCAATTAACAGTAAATTTAACTGTGACTCGAAATAATCCACTGTCTCTTTTCGGAACAATTGGCCTACGACTGAAGTGAAAAGCCACAATTAGATTAAATTGTAAGTAATTGAAATGTCGGATTTTTTTTCAGTTTCCCAGTCAAATTTGTCAATTACTGAACCCACATAGAAATCCTATTCTATTCATGGAGGCAACACATGGGTTCAAACATGGGTTCAAAGATCGATAACCAAGTTATTCGCAAGATTGTCGAAAAGGCCTTAACAGCGCCGTCTGGAGACAACTGCCAACCTTGGTCATTTGAATGGGATGGAAGAAGCTTGCGCATCTTTCACTTTGAGCTACGAGCTAGACATTCAATGAATCGCAAAAATCACGCCTCTATGCTCGCCTTTGGGACTCTGTTGGAAACAATAAAAATCGCCGCCAACGGACATAATTTAACCGTCGAAGAAAGCTTAGACTTTCAGTCAAAAAATTCAAATAATGAATGGGCTCGTCTTTCGTTCAAAAGTACAGGTAAAAGTACAGGTAAAGTTAAGGTGTCCAAAGCCGGTGAAAATAATCCCTATGATCCACTTTTCGATGTCCTTTCTTTGCGCTCGACTGATCGTCGGCTATTTGAAGGCGGAGACTTGAATGTTCCTGTCTTTCAGGAAATTAGAGCGCTTGCTTCTTTGCAATCAAATGTTGGAATTCATATTCAGGGATCACAGCGGCCCGAGTTTTTAAACTACGTAGCCAATTCTGAAAAATATCTCTGGAAAAATAAAAATATCGTCAAAGATCTGACTCAATGGCTTCGACTTACTGCCAAAGAAGCAACTCTGGCCGATGGAATGAGCTGGAAAAATTTGGCAGTCACACTTGCTGATTCCATGATGCTGAGACTGCTGCGTTGTTTTCCGGGAATGGCTCGAGTTCTATGGTCTTTTGGATTAGGACAAAAGATGAAATCGCTGGCAAAGAGCTCGATCAAATCCAGTGCTGGCCTGATTTGCGTCACTATCCGAAACACCGATGAAAAATCTTTCTGTGAAGCTGGCCGCCTGGCTTACCGCACCTGGTTGATGTTGAATGCTGATGGCTACGGTGTTCAGCCGATGTCTTTTGTTTCTTCGACAATCGCTGACATGCTATCGGGAGCCTTCGACCAGGCTTCTAGTGAAGAGAAAGAACACTTTCAAAAGGGTTTGGCAATTATCCGTGAGAACTTCAATTTAAAGGACGATGAAATTCCAGTTTGGATGTTCCGAACGGGTGTTTCGACTCTGCTTCCTGAGGAAAGCCGAACTCGCCGCTTGTCTGTTGATCAAGTCCTCACTGAAACTTTACCAGTCGAGCAACATGAACGCAAAAACATCCGCATCCCAGTGTCTTTGCCTGGAATGTATTTGGAATCTCCTTTACGTGTCACGGATATCTCCCTTGAAGGACTGGGCTTGGTCATGGAAGACAGCACATGGGTAGAAAATGAAGTCGAAAAAATTCAGGTTGCAATCGGCGGCGACCGATACCTAGATTTGGTCGTCAAGGTCGCCTGGGCCCGCGACACGTCCCCAAAGGCCCGCCAGGCCGGATTTCAAATCCTTCAATCACCTCCGGAATGGCAAAAATTCATTCAAGAAAAAGAACGGGACGCCAATCTTCGGGAAAGACAGAGCGAAGGGACGTGGCATTGATGGGATGGCCTTACAGTGTTACCGTTCTGCACGCGAAGATCTAGACGTGCGCACAAGATCTTTCGAAGATCGATATTGTCTGGAGGCATTCTCCAAAGACTTTTCGGATTTTGTGGCAATGCTGCAAAGCGCTTATTATAGTTCGTGATAGCAGCATCATCTAGACAAAGCAGAAGAGTTGCCTTTGGATACCTGTTGTAATATCAGCGATGAGGACTGCCGCCTAAATACAAAATATCGCACACCTGTCCTCTGCGCTCTCAGCGCTTTCTCTGTTTTCTCATCTTTCTTGTTCTACCTTGAAGACCGTGATTTTTTGTGATCTTGCTTTGAAATATCACCCAGATGCGACGCATTTAGGCCCCGAACCAGCCAAAACCCTTTTCTATCACGAGATTTTTTTTCATCTCTAGGGTTCCTGACTTGAACCTCAAAATCGCCTTCTTGACTGGAAGAATTTAAACAACAAGAGCGACATTTTTACCGAAACCAAAGTGGGCATATTATCTCAGTAACAGAACAAATTTGTCTTTTTCTTTTTCTTTTTCTTTTTTTGTTGACGGGTTTTTTAGCTCTTTAGCATTACTTGAGACACGAGATACTTTCATTTTTGGAACTTTCTTCGGCTTTCCTGGAGATCACTTAGGGGCGATGGGCCTATGCGCTTGTAATCGTAATTTAAAATGCGCGTGGGGGCGCTGGGAAAACTTCAGAAAAATACCTGTGATATGAATACCCAATTGTAACTAGAAAGAGGTCTTTCATGCAGAAGCCTGACTTCATACCCTCAAATAAATCTAAAGAAAAACACGGGGGCTCTCTGCTTGAAGGCAAAAGAAAAGGGCGTCGTGCGCTCTCAACTAAACATGCAATTCATTTAACCCTGAAGTCAGATCTGACTGGCGT
>JAYTZS010000087.1:0-1984 GCA_043741885.1 Bdellovibrio sp.
AGATTGAGCAGTGAGAGCGGAGCCAACGAAATAGTGATCTCCCAAAAACCGGCTTTATCTGTGCCTTTACCTGTGCCTTTACCTGTGCAGGCGATCAGCTTTGATGAGTTTCATAATTTTTGGACACAGCTCATTGGCGCCGGTGCTTTTCCAAAGCAAATACAGGTTTCAACAGTGGATTCATTGACTCGGACTTTGACTGAAAAAATTCTCAATCCCCCGGCGGCCCGTTTGACAGGGCAGTATCCCGGTGGCCTGACTTTGTCAGGTTTGCAAACTTTTCGATCCGAGTGGGGAGTTTGGAGCTCCAATCAGAATTGGCTGTCGCAAGTCTATTCCACTGTTCCAGAAGCGGTAGGTGTCCCTCCAGCGGATTTGCTTTCGGCTTTGAATTCTGCGCCTAATAGCGGCGAGGGGCTTAGTGAATTAAAAATGATTTTACAGTCGCCGCTGGTGCTGTCTTTTGATTCACAAGGCAGATTGTATTTCGCTCAGCCACCAGCTAATTATCTAAAGGCAACTGCAGATCAAATCAATTTGGTTCGAACCGCAGTGCGAGCAGTCATTCGAGCCTATTCTGGGGATATCAATCGCATCACAAGTTACCAGGGGCTAACTCTAGCCGAATTCAACTCGTTTTTTAATGATATGATTCCGCTGCTTGCGGATTTACAAATCATCGATCCAAAAGCCAAGGGATTTCCTGACAATCGATTTCGTGATGCCAATTTGTTTTCACCATTTGCTAATGGCAATGACTTGGCCGATTTTCGTGAGATCTCAAGCTTGTCTTTATTTCTTCTGTCAGGAATCAAGTTGGATTCTTTGCTTCAAGCTGACCTCTCGAAAGCCTGTGCAGTTTCTCGGCCCTCAGCTGATAAAAATACTTGGAGCGTGAATTACGACTGCCTGAGGGAATTTTATTCAAGCCAAATCAATCAGCAATTTGTTTCGATGCCTGACTTCGTCAAATACAAAAATAGTCTCTCACTGGCACAATTTTCTGAAATGTTTTTGAATCTATTGAAGTCGGCAGGCTATGTTCCCAGTGCTGACGACCAAGTTCGCTTTGCTGATTTATCTTTGTTTCCACAGGTCACCCAATATGTGGAAAATGTTTATCAAATTTATGACAGCAATCGAGACAGCTCACTCAATACGGCAGAGGCGATGAAAGCATATCCTATTTTTAAAACGACGTTGCAACAGGTCAGCCATCTGAACGGGGACTCCATGCTGAAAGGCTTGTTTGCTTGGCTTTTGAAAAATGGAAAGCCGCCAACTCCAGCTCAACAATTTCAATTTCTAGCTTGGGTGGCAGCTGGCGAATCGAGTTGGAATATTCAGGCAGATCGAGCTAAGCTGGCTCAAATCCTTGGAGTGATCGCCGATTCGACATCGCATCCGACTCAGAATTTATTTTTCCACATCATGGATTCAACTGGCAGCGAAGTTTTTTGATTGTACTTCGCTGATTTCTTCATATTGTAAGGGGTGATCAGCTCGCCATCGACGGAGAAATAGATCAGTTGGCCCACTGGCATTCCGGCATAAACTCGAACCGGCTGCTTCACTGAAATTTCTAAGGTCCAGTGATTGCAAAATCCGATGTCACCTTTGCCGGCTGTCGCATGGATATCGATTCCGAGACGGCCAACGCTAGATTTACCCTCGAGAAATGGGACGTGATTCAAGGTCTCGGTGTATTCTTCGGTTACACCTAAGTAAAAGATATGCGGCTCGAGAACAAATCCATCGGGCCCGATTTCAAAAGTCTGAATGGTATTGTGTTTTTTAGCGTCAAGGATTCGATCGTTGTAAGTGGCCAGAGTCTTGCCTAAATGAACATCATAAGAATTGGAACCTAAGCAATCACGACGAAAAGGCTCTACTTTGATAGAGCCTCTTTCAATAGCTTCAAGGATTTCTTGATCCGTTAGAATCAATTATTTTGTCTCACGGTGAACAGTGTGTTTTTTCATGT
>JAYTZS010000088.1:0-5816 GCA_043741885.1 Bdellovibrio sp.
TTTGAATGTTGTAAATGAAAAATCATAGTCAGGGACTTCGAAATTGGCTATCGAAAACATTTGTTGCTCGACAGAAGGCTGTCCCTCTGTCTGCTCTGACTGAATATCGGAGCCTTCATGTGAGATTTTTTATTTCAAAGTTGGCTCTGTCAACTGCAAACTAGGACAAACCGGCGGGGTGGCCGGGAGAACAACCGCTGCATTCCAATCCTTTTCGAACACAGTTTCCATTTGTGCAGTCACTTTTGAGTTGGACAAAACCAATCCTGCTTCTCGAGACAAACGAAGAGAGCTGTAGGACAAATTTTCTGAACCAATAAACACGGTCTGCTTATCAACAATCATCGTCTTCGCGTGCATGTAAGGCACTTCCGAAGTCGATGGTGCCGGCATCAACCGGGCCTGCACGCCAGCTCCAGCAAGCAAAGTCATTTGCGGCAAATTGAACAATGGATTTGGATTGAGGTCACACTGCGGGCTGATAATCCGCACCGACACTCCACGTTGACTGGCCTCCGCAAGAGCCGTCAGAACGTCAGTTCCCGGACCCAAATTTTCAGTGGTCGCTTCAATTGTTGTTTTTGCCGAGTGGATTAAATCCACCAATTTTTGCTCGGAATTGACAGGTGCCCACAACAGATTGGGATTGCTAAGTTGCGGAGTCACCGCCGTGTTATTCTTGGCATTTGCAAGATCAGCCGCAA
The DNA here is from genome assembly GCA_043741885.1 of Bdellovibrio sp. GTDB lineage: Bacteria > Bdellovibrionota > Bdellovibrionia > Bdellovibrionales > Bdellovibrionaceae > 21-14-0-10-47-8. The sequence continues at coordinate 705 of JAYTZS010000088.1, forward strand.
AAACCGAATGAATTTCTGCAACAACCGAAGTGTCTCTGGTGAACACGCCGTAGCCGCGCATCTCGCTAGAATGGCCAACAAAATTCATACTGGACACATAGGCGAGAGAGCCGTCGATAAGAAATAATTTAGAGTGAGTAAGGTGAAAGCCAGAGCTGCTGGCGATCACATGAACACGGGCCACTTTCAATTGCTGAAACACGCCTTGATAGTGTGGTGATTTTAAGCTGGCGCTATCAATAATCACATAGACAACAACATTGCGAGCTTGAGCTTGAATCAAAGCCTGAATCAGGCTTTGGTCTGTCAGATGATAAATCGACATTTGAATCGAAGTCTGAGCCTGCTTGATGGCTCGCACGAGGGGTGCATAAGTGTCTTGAGGCCCGACGACTAAAACAGCGTCTTCTAACGGATGGATCTGAGTGAGCCAATACTCGGTGGACTGAGCAGCACAAGGTCTCGTTAGTAAAAGAAAGCAACTCAAAACGACCGTCGAAACCAACCAACCCCACTTGCAGTTTGTCATACCCACTCCACAAAAAAATTATCTAGGTTTTGGAAAAACGCTGAATGCCTTGCCTATTGGGACATTCCAGCGAAAAAAGTGAGAAGACAAGCGCGAAAAAAAAGGAATTAGAAAAGCTCAGGTTCGACCGCACTAGCTAGGGACTGAACCACTGCAAACCACTGCATTTGCGCCTCAACGCTTCGCGCATTGGGCTGTCAAACCACTTCATCTGGCTCGAGCACACAAGGATGATTCGGGTCATCTCCCAACTCAATCTGAAATGTCGAATGATGGACTTTAAATTTGATTTTTAAATTTTCGCAGAGATGATGTAAAAAATGATCTCCAGGATGTCCTGACTTCATCACTAGGTGAGCCGTCAAAGCATTTTCAGTGGTGCTCATTCCCCAAATGTGAAGATCATGAACTTTGTCCACTCCCTTTTGTGATTTGAGGAATTTTAAAACTTCAGAAAGATGAATTCCACTTGGAACCGCATTCAGAGCCAACTTGATAGCTTCTCTTAAAAGCCCCCAAGTCCCTCTCAGAATGATCAAGCTGACAACTAGGCTGACCAACGGATCGATCCAATTCCATCCCGTTTTTTTCATTGCAAATCCAGCAATCACAACGCCGACCGAGACCACGGCGTCAGAGAGCATATGAAGGTAGGCCGCTTTGATATTTAAATCATTTTTATGACCGGAAGAAAATAAATAGGCGGTGATTCCATTGACCAAAATTCCCAAGCCCGCAACCGCCATCACGGTATCGCTATCGACAATCGGTGGGCTGTGAAATCTTCCAATAGCTTCCCAAGCGACGGCACCGATTGCTACCAACAAAAAAACGGAGTTGGAGAGTGCTGCTAAAATAGAGGTGCTGCGAAATCCAAAAGTAAAAGTGTCCGTCGGCTTTCGGCGCACCAGAGCACTGGCAATCCAAGCCACCGCTAAACCTAGAACGTCGCTCAGATTGTGGCCGGCGTCGGCCAAAAGTGCCAAAGAATTGGTGTGCACTCCATACCCAGCTTCCAAGCCGACAAAGAACAGATTGATCGCAATCCCGATTGCAAAAGCGCGGTCGAAATTAGTTGGCAGTTGATGATGATGGGCGTGATGATCATGATGTGAATGCGAGTCGCAGGTTTTTATTGAGGCCATCACAGCTCCGGCAGCCGTGTTTTTGTTTTGTAGTAGGAATCGAGGGCCCAAAGAATGGGGTGAAAATTAAATTTCAACATTTCATTGTAAGCCATTTGAGCAGACCAATGATCAACTCGAAAACGATACAGCCCAATAATCAAGCCGGTCCTGTCCTGGCCATGCTGACAGTGAATAAAAATGGGAAAATTGGCTTCATTTTGCAAATGAGCCAGGAGCTCCTCCACCTGCTGGTCACTCGGAGCGGTGAAAGCTGACATAGGACTGTTGATATAATTTAAACCCAAGCGAGAAGATTCTGTTTGCTCGGCATCAGCCGTTGCCAGATCATTGTCGATATTGACAATCGTGTGAATGCCCTGCAGAGCCAAAATAGCCAAATCAGTGATTGGTGGTCGGCCCCCACGAAAAATCTGTTCAGTTACTTGGTGGAATTCAGGAATCGATAGAGAATCAGCCTGAGTCTGGGGACTTTCTCCCACAGCAAAACAAGGACTTATTTGAAAAAACCCGATGGAAACACTAAACAAAAATGTCGACAGCTGCTTGATTTTCATCCGAACCCTCGCTTTGATCTGTTTAGCCTAACCGAGTCCCTTCACCTAGGGCAGGACCTCTCAGCTAAAACTGGACCTTCCCTGGAACGCTGCAAGCAGATCTGAAGATGAAATCAAAACACTTGAATCCTGGATTGTTCCCTTCGCGAATTTTCAGTAGCGGCTTTCGAATTTATTTGCAACGAATTTGGCGCCGAGTAAAATAAGCAAGTGCAGGTGAAATTATGAAGCCCCTCATTTTGATTGTCGAAGACGATCTCGATCTTCGAGAAGTCTTAACCCTAGCTTTGGAAGGCGAGGGCCTGACAGTTCTGCAGGCCGGGGATGGGATTGAAGCCTTAGAGAAATTATCGCAAGAACAGGTTGATGTGGTTTTGTCGGATATCAAAATGCCGCGGATGAATGGCTTTGATTTGTTGATGAGCATTCAGTCTCAGTTTGTGATCTCGCCTCAGGTTTTTCTAATGACCGGCCACTCGATTTACAGTCGCGAAGACATTATCAAAGCAGGTGCCCAAGGCTATTTCGAAAAGCCGATCAATGTCCCACTCCTTTTGCAAACACTGCGACACGTCTAAATGCGACCTTGCTCCAACGATTCGCTCGACACCAGCGAACTGTTTTAGGCAAACAGAACCTAGACTCTCCTCAGGACTAGACTGTCGGTTCCGAGAGAAGACCGATAAAATTGATCAATGTGTGTGTGGATTCAGTTTGTAAAAAAATATGCATTTTTTTTGGCTTGCGCCTTTTTATCCAGTGCAAACCTAAGAGCTGAAGTGCTGTCAGGGATTTATAGCGTTCCGGTTTGCCAAGAAAAAAAATTGAACAAAGAAGAAGCGCCTCGACCGCGAAAGGCCAAAATTTCCCGTTCCGAAATTCAAAGTCTAAAAATGAGGGGAGATTTCCCATTTGCTTTCGACAATCTAGATAGGTTTGTCGATCGAGTAGATAACTGGAAAAAAAAGCAGACGTCCTGCCAGCGAAATGAAGCTATCTACGAGGCTGCAGATGTTCCAAAAGAGGCTCAAATCGTTTTGGCAGACCTGACAAAAAAAACGAAGGAAATCATTGCTCAGGATATAAGAGAGAATAGGAATTTCATTCATGGAGGTGAGCTCTGTTCTAAGGAAATTCTCAGGATCACTCAAAATGGAAAACAAATAAAAGATATTCGGGCCAAAGATTTTTCAAATCTTACAAGCCAAACTCCAAATGCACAACAATGTGAACAATTTGCTCAATTTGTTGTGCCTGATCTTTCCAGAAGGCTGAAGTTGCTACGTGAACTTTTGTCGGTGGCAACAACTACAAAAGCTGGAAGCGTGCTGAAACATGATGGAGAATTTGTCGATCATGTGAGCGTCGCCTTTCTTCCAAATGTCTGGAAAAAAAACTCTTTGTACCAACTTTCGCCGCTTGCAGAGAAAGAGAAGGAGGAGGCGATGATACTGCAAAGAAATATACCACCGGCCTTGGCCATGGATCATTATTATCAGATTCTTTCAACCTCTCCACTTCTGGTCTTCTTCGATCAGGAGATAACCCCTGAAAAATTGCACTTCGCTTTTTCAGAATTGAAAAGGCAAGATCGCTTTGATCTCAACGGATATGAGAAATCCCCGCCTCAAGATATGATGCTTAAGCTTCCCTATTTGGTAAAAGCACTGGAGACACTACCTGAGGACCAGTTGGGGGATGCTTGCTTGGTGGTCGATGAAGTTTATAAAAATCTGATTTTAAGGTACGAGAAGATTCCACAGCTATTGAACCGAGCACCACTCATCCTTGCACTGGGAGCTGCAGCGCTCGCCAGTCGAGGTGGGGTGATGGTTGCTCTGGCAGCATTTGGAACCGTGATGATGAGAGGTGGAGCCTTAGCAAGTGGAGCGTCGGCACTTCTCAGTGCGCACAAGTATGCCAAAGGTGTTTCGATGTGTTCCACTGTGGTAATAGAAGACCATATTTTACCACAGTCTGGTGGATACGGTGAAATGTGCGATTTCAAAAAGGTAAACTCAGTCTTTCAGGAGGTCAAAAGCCAGAGTGCCACTGCGATATTGGGCGGCACCATGCTTATTGGATCTCCAATGACAGGTCGATTGCTCGACTCTGCATTGAGTTCGAAGCCACGGGATGATAAATAAGTCATCAAACAGTAAATATCCGGTCTGTTTTTATTTAGCGCTGTCAGCTGAAATTGGATCGACAGAACCTGAGCGAAACGGATTTTTGCTGTTACTTCCTACGTTAGCGCTTGGACTGACATAATTGCCAGAGTCTGGTGCAACAAGTGGGACAGTCGATGCGTGTGTATCTTCGGTGGTCATAAAGCTGCCGCCAATGATTCCTGTTCCTGTGGCTAACAAGGCCGCATATTTGCCGCCACTTCCGCCTCCGACTTGCCTTTGGCTAGCCATTTTCAATAAACCCGCAAAATCTGGGTGCGCCCGGGTACCCTTAATTACCGCTTGCGATAGTTCCGTCTCTCGAATATTCAGATCTCGCCTCGCCTTGTCAAATGCTGCCTGCCCTGCCGGGCCTCCATTGAATAGACGTTGCGCCTCAGTCAAAGCCTTAACTGCTTTAACAGCCTCCTCCTGTTTAGCCCTAGCTGCCTAAATTTCTTTCAGTGCAGGTACAAACTCATACTGGCTAAAGGCCGTCACCGAATAACTCACAAAGAGCATTGATAAAATAAATCTAATTTTCATACAGAACCTCCTGTTCAAATTTATTGCAACTCGTGCCACAGGCGAATTTTTGTCTCAAAATGAGAATTTCGTGGCTGTTCGCAATTGGTTCGATTTGTGAGTGTTGAACTTTTGAACTTGTGCTGAACAAATTTAGTTGGATTTCCAATTGGCAGTTACCGTTTTAG
>JAYTZS010000089.1:0-1976 GCA_043741885.1 Bdellovibrio sp.
ATCACTCCAGCTCGGATTGCGAAATTGAGCCAGTCTCAACAACGCCAGGTCGCTGCTGCTATTAAAAAAGCTCGCAATCTAGCTTTGCTTCCTTCAGGAGCATCTGCTTACGACACTTTTTATCGTTCTGATTCCATCTCACCAGTTCCTTTCGAAATCTAAAGATCCCAATCTTAAGACTTAAAAATCCCTGTTGATAATCAAAATGGCATTGAAAAGCCGAATCTCAGATTCGGCTTTTTTAGTTTGCATGCTGCAAATAAGTGAAAATTTCGCTTTTTTTAAATCTTCAGATCTTCAGCTTTTTTTTCTCTTTTTCTCCTACATTGCCGATTTGTTTTGTCTCTGGATTTCTTGATAAGAGTCGACAAATAGACAAGTCATCATGACGAAGAAAACATAGGACGAAGCTTGATGCATCTGACTTCCGCTGATGCCAAAAACTTCAATTTGCTCAAATGGCAAATCCCAATAAGCCAAGCGCAGAAGAAATAGAGGCAAAGCGCTGAAATCAAGGAAAACCAGAATTCCCCAAAACGTTGCACGCTTGATGAATTGAGGAAACCGCACTTCCCAGAAGAGAATCCCTGCAGAACTGAGAATAAACAGCAGACTGGTGATGACCGATGCCATTCGTTTGTCAGGCATCACTCGAAAACAAAGTAGAACTAATAAGATCACACAAACTTCGATTCGCATGTAATTTCGAAAACGGTTATTTTTTTTCATACATATAACTTTCCACAAACTCGGACTGCCGTCCAATCGCAAACGCAATTCGAGCACCAGATCTGAATAAATGAGGATTCGCACTCGAATGCTGTGGCTTGAAACTTGAAATTCGAGTTTCACACACCAGCAACCAGGGGAAAATGATGTTGATTTTCGGAAATCAGAAAACAGATTTGAAAGTGCTAGAATCAGATTTGAAAAATTTTGGTCTGAATCCTAAAGATTGGAAAGTCGTTCGAGAACCCGCCAACTCTTACCGCGTTCAATCCGTCGAAGACTACAGCTTTGTCTTCCGGGGACAAGTTCGTCGCAACGGCAGCAAACTCGCATGGAGGAAACTCGAGCTGGCCAGCATTTGAATTTTGGAATTGTTACGGGGTGTAGGACTCACAGCGAAGTGAGAACAGACTTCTCACCCAGATCTCCTCAGAGGTGAGCACGTCGGGAGCTTTGCGGACTTTGTCGCAGTTGGTGCAAACTCCATTTTCAATGATCTGGGATTCAAAGGGCTGCACCTCACCTGGCAAGGTGGGCCCCGTCGCCAATCGGAACTGCTCCCATTCAGCTTCTCCATAAGTTTGTAGGTTGAGCGCTTTCAACTGACAAAATAGCGACAAGTCAGAGATCTCAAGCCAAGAAAATTTATTCGTGCTGTTTTCGGGAGGCCGATCCCCCCAGGCCAACTGAACAAGCAGCCGAGTGCTTTCAAATAAGGCTTTTTTGACTTCTGGCTTCGCACCAAACTCTACCAAGCATTGTGCAGGCGCTGCCTTCAAGTCGAGAATCAGCTTGCGCAGCAATTTGAAAAGCTCAAAACAAGCTCCAGAACTGTTGCCAATTTTGCACTCGTTGACGAGCCGAGGGTAAATTGCTGCCCTTTCGGCGGTTTTGATCTTGCGCGGATAAATGTTGCCAGCCTGGCTCTCTTGAAAAACTTCAAACTGCGAATCACAAACCGTGTGAGGCGTTTTGATAATGAAAAACAGAAAAATTCCTGCGGTTAAGACAAGGAATACTAAAATGGGACGAGGAATTTGATCAAGCATCGGCTCTCATTTTACGTAGCTTATCGACTTTGCACAATGAAAGGCTGCGTTAGTTAGCATGAATTGACAAATTTTAGCGACCAAGACTATTCTCGCCGCTCTTCTCAATCTCTTTCTCCTGTCGGGGAGTAGCGCAGTTTGGTAGCGCATCTGGTTTGGGACCAGAGGGTCGCAGGTTCGAATCCTGTCTCCCCGACC
>JAYTZS010000090.1:0-5799 GCA_043741885.1 Bdellovibrio sp.
CCGATCTGGACAGCACATTGAATTGTATCCAAACGAGCATTCACTCCTAAGCGAGTGTGATGATAACGTCTTTCCGATCCATGCTCGCGAATTTCTCTCATAGTCACCAGCAACTTGTCGTCATCAGTGAAAATAGCTCCGCCATCTCCATAGCAACCAAGAGGCTTTGCCGGAAAAAAACTAGTTCCAGAGACGGCTGCAAAACTGCAGCTTCGTTTGCCATTCATCGAAGCGCCAAAACTTTGCGCAGCATCTTCAATCACGAGCAAATTGTGCTTTTTTGCCAGTGCATTCAAAGCATTCATATCCGGCAGCAAACCGTAAAGAGAAACGGGCATAATGGCTTTGGTTTTCGGCCCAATCGCTTTTTCAACTTGAGCTAGATCTAAATTGAAAGTTTTAGGATCGATATCGACATAAACGGGAGTGGCTCCAACCAAGACAATCGTTTCAGCCGTAGCAATAAAAGAAAAGGCTGTCGTGATCACTTCGTCGCCAGCCCTAATTCCTAGAGCCATCATCGGCACAAGCAAGGCATCTGTTCCACTGGCTACTGTGAGAGCATGCTTAGCGCCGACGAACTGAGCAAGTTTCGTTTCACAATCGGCAACTTCAGGGCCATTGATAAATGTGCCATGATCTAAAACCTTGTGAATTCTCGCATCAATGTCGCTTTTAAGGGCTTGGTATTGAGTTTTGAGATCGATAAATGGAATTTGAGGGTGTGACATCGAATATCTCCTTGAGTGCTTTCAGAAGGACCTATTTTCTTTCAAGTATGGCTATGAAAGGAAGTCTTTGTCTAGCCAACTTAAAAGTCACAGAGCTGAGCCGAAGTGTGTTTCCCGAGCCACATTATCGCTGCATAAACTGTATCAAAAATTTATTTGGTTACTGATCCACGTGGGTGCAGGTTGGGTTCCCGCAGTTTTTAGGGATATTTGAGGAAAGAGGTGGCATCCTGACAGCTGGAGGCTGTGCGCCTCGATACCTCGGCATTCCGTCAACTGTCTAGGTCGATCCAATTTTAACTAATGATTTAGATTTAAAACTTACTTTGTCTTTCAGTTTCCCGGTCACGATGACCGGGAGAAGCAGGAGCTCGAGGACTGAGTCCTCGATAGACAGGATGTCTTCTTCCACGATCGACAAATTAGAATCTCAACTATCAGAATCTCAACAAAAAGAGCCGATGAATAACCTATCGCTACAGCAATGAAACAAGCCTCACGCGAAACATTCTGAAACATTCTGCAGAGACGTGAATATTGCAATCATCGCTCAATCAGTCCCGACAAGCAGAAAATTCTCGAGTCAGAGAGACAGGCATACCTCCTAATACAGCCGAAGTTGAGCCACTCGGCATAGACATTGGACCCGTTGAAAATTCAGACTTCAAGTCAGAGTTCCTAGACCTGCGTTCCCTATATTTGAGTACACATTTGCTTATTGGCAAATGATGGGTCAATTGGACCAGGTCCGATTGCGGTGACTGTTGTTTTTGTGAAAACATTTTCTTAGGGAGAAAATGCAACATGAGATTTAACTGTTCACTTGTCATTTTGGCCGCTTTTTGCAGTTGCTTCATTCTGATTGGTTGTGGAAAACAGTCAACCGCCGGGCAATCATGCCAAATTCCACAGAATCCCACAGGGGTTTATCAGCAAGTCACCGCTTCTGCTGCTCCGACCACTTTAAAATTAATTGTCAAAATGACCGATGATGCCGCTGATTTCGCAAAGTTTCGGCAAGAATTGGCTTGGGAAAATGCGCAGCCACAAGATTATTTTCAAAAAATCGATCTCAGGTGGATTGCCGACCAAACATATTCCATTTCTATTCACTCCCATTCGCGCGCTTTAAAAGTGATCGAAAATGCTATTGCCCAACAAAAAATTACAGAGCTGGAGCCGGATTACGCAACTTTTTCGACTGAGCCAATGGAGACTGCCACAGATAATTTGGCATTCAATAATGATGAAAACACCTCGGCTTTGGATCTGGCCAGCACAGGTCCTCCAGCCCCGGCTCCAGAATCTGCAATTCCGGGCCAAGAAGTCAGCGGGCAAAAGCGCAGGCAGATTATTGTTGCCGTGATCGATACAGGAGTGGATTACACTCACAAAGACTTAGCTCCTTATATATGGAAGAATTTAAAAGAGATCCCAGCCAACGGGATTGATGACGACAAGAATGGTTATATTGACGACGTGATGGGATGGGATTTTGCCAATAATGACAATGACCCTATGGCTGATGATACTCGAGGGTATCACGGAACTCATGTCGCTGGAATCGTACGTACTGCTTCGCAATTGGCACAGCAGGGGATTGACGTCAAAATCATGCCTTTGAAATATTTAGACTCCAGCGCCTCTGGACTTTCAAGCAATGCTATCCGCGCCATTGATTACGCCATTCAGAATGGAGCAACAATTTTAAATAACAGTTGGGGCTCGATGAGTGGATCGAAAGCTCTTTCCGATGCAATCGAGAGAGCTCGGCAAGCCAATGTTCTGTTTGTTGCAGCAGCGGGAAATGGCGATGCGATGGGAAATGGGATCAATATTGATCAACAGCCATATTATCCAGCCGCTTATCCTCATGACAATATCATTTCTGTAGCGGCTTCGGATAATTCAGGAAAAATCACTTCCTTCTCGAATTTTGGTGCTCACTTTGTTGATATTTCAGCACCTGGGCTCAAAATCCTCTCGACACGAAACGGAAATACTTACGGTGTTCTGAGCGGCACTTCTATGGCATCTCCATATATTGCGGGAGTCGCAGCCATGTTATGGGGAATGCGTTCAGACCTCAGTTACCGCGAAATCAAAAAAGTTTTATTTCGCAGTGTTGAGGCCAATGTTTCTTTGAAGGGAAAAGTTTCAACAGGTGGAATGGTCAGCCCACTTCGAGTTCTTCAGATGGCCGCGAGTTTTGCTCACGACCCGAATGAAAAATATTCCAGCGAATTTACGGATGGTCAGAATCAATCGTGTACTCAGCTTTAGGAGCAGCTTCGACAATCCTCTGAATAATAACAGCTAGCGGAGATCCATTGGCCGAAGCTCTTTGTGCCGCGGCCATCCAGCTCTGTGGAAGTGGTGCGGAAACATTCCACTCGGATGCATTCAATCCAGCCTCGGCTCTCGTCACAGCTTTAGCTCCTTTAGCATAAGTCCAAATAAAATCAGGATGTGATTGAGTGTACCATTCACCACCAATGATATTTTGGTTGGCATCCATTTCAAGATCGAAAAAATAGCGGTAAACTTTGGTTGTTGGCTTGTTTTGCACTCCATGTGAGGCATTCACTTCGTTCAAAAATGTGACGTCCATAATCACTCCAGCAACATATCTTGTCTCTGGAGAGCGATAGCTGCGAAATTTATCCAGATTGTAACTGGCTAATGGAATGATCGCGCCATTCACATTGTCGGTGGTTATCAAACTTTGAGGATTAAAATAAGTCATTTTGTAAGAAGCGATCGGATAATTCCAAACCTCAGCATCGAAAGTAGCATCCATTACAAAACTGCGATTGTTCATACCAAGTTGATTGGTGATAACAGTGAAATAGGTACCTGCATTGTTGTCCAAGCACTCGGGTGCGGTGACTCGGCCGTTGCTATCGACAGGGGGATTTGACTTGCCACATTTGCTTCCCAGAAACTTAGATCCGGGGGAGGCATTGGCCCACAAAAGTGAGGTTAAAGCTTTCACGTCACTCTGATAAAAAGTAATTGGTAATCCACTTGCACTTCTTAAAACAATCGACCCATACGGAATAGGTGCTTGCATATGTGCAGCAGCTGACCAACCATGACAAATGCCGACCCAGCCGGGAACAAATCCAGCACTATCAATGTATTTCTGACCGGTTTTCCACGAAAACTCAGTCAGTGTAAAGTTGCTGTCGCCGACCAAGAGATCGTATTTTTCGCTTGGAGATAAATTGTTGATCGCTTCCATATCACCTGATGCTGCGATTTCGGCAGCTGGGCGTGAGCGGGAGTATCCATAATTAGACTCCCATTCCTTTGAGTCTGGGAAATCTGGATCGTTGTAGCGAACTGCCAATAAGCCTTTTTGAATCGGCCAATAAGAGTCCGACCACATTGTATACGGAAGTTCATGACGAGACATTCCCTGGCGGTCAATTTCCACTAGATTGCGCACAGGCACGGTGTCAATGAGGTTGGCCGGATCGTCGTTGCCTAAATAAGCCGAAAAGGCGCCAATTTGAGGAGTTGAGCGCTTCATAATTGTAGTGCGCAAATCAAATTTCGATTGGATTAAATTTCGATCTAACGACTGAGCATTCAGCATGCCGCGTGGAAACACCTGGGCATTTTTCACTTCTGGTGGAAGCTCTTGCATCACCTTTTTTGGATCGGCATGGAAACGCCGTAAAAAAGCTTCAGCGCTTTTCCTAGTGCCTTTGTCCGAATTCAAACTGCCACTCTGAACGCTTGTGCTGTTTTCTGGGTTATTTCTCAGGTTTCTGAAGCGGCCAGAACTCGCTTGGGCCGGGCCATCGGCGGCATGCAAAGACCCTGTAAATAGCACGCTATTTACCAAAAGAACTGCGTAAAAAATAAGCGATCTCTGCACAAAGCCTCCACTGCTCAAGATGTTGGTGAAGAACATAGCAAAACAACGGCCGAAGCGGAAAAGATCTGTTTGTTGATCTTTGGCATATTTTACGGAAATGCGGGACGTGCCAGCCGGGGATTAATACCTCATCCATATTCAAAAAATGATTTCTTTACCTCGGCAACAATTTTAGTGACTAGCCGCGCTTTTTCTGTTACTTGGTCCACGACTTGCTCAGTCGGAGTCTGTACAAAAAAATGAGACCACTGACTGGCTCAACGAACATAACCAAATAATAGGAGGAATAATGTTCACAAAAACTACCCTACACCTGGGTTTGACTGGCTTACTCGCAATGGGATTGACAGCTTGCACTGGCAAGTCTGACAGCTCACAACCAGCCGCTACACCTGCAGCTGCTACAGAAACTGCAACTTCAGTTGCTGGTTACACTCCAGGAATTGCTGCTTCAACTGCAGACGTTTCTATGTTCTCTGCAACACCTGCAGCGGGAACTGATTTGGCGGCTTATCCAGAGCTAGCTTCTGATGTAGCTTTGCTTTCAAATGTTCACCACGTTGTTACAACAACTACTGGTAACGTTGAATTGTACGATGGCAACAACACTCTAGAAATGGCTTTGTCTAAAGATGCTTCTGGAAATTGGACAGTTGTTCAATCTGCTTCTGCATTTTCTGCTACTTCAATTGCTATGAGTGAGGCCGCTGCTGACAAAAACCAAGGTATGACTTCTAACCTAGTTTTCAAAATGCAGTCATGCACCGTTGAGCAAGGTAAAGATCAAGGTCAAGATCAAGATCAAGGTAAGACACCTGCTCCAGTAGTTCCTGCTCCAGGTAAAGACCAAGGCCAAGATCAAGGTAAAAAAGCTCTCGTTTGGGGTGCTGATCAAGGACAAGGAAAAACTCCTGCTCCAGTAGTTGTTGCTCCAGGTAAAGACCAAGGACAAGACCAAGGTCAAGAACAAGGCAAGACTCCGGTTTGTGGTTCAGTTGAAGCTCGTATCGATATGACGACTCCAATGCCTAAACAAGAACAAGGTAAAGACGATGGTAAAGACCAAGGTCAAGATCAAGGTAAAACACCTGCTCCAGTAGTTCCGGCTCCTGAGCAAGGTAAAGACCAAGGTCAAGATCAAGGTAAAAAAGCTTTTGTTTGGGGCGCAACTCCAGCTCCTGC
>JAYTZS010000091.1:0-15483 GCA_043741885.1 Bdellovibrio sp.
GAAGTGGCTGCAAGCACCTTGCACCAACTTACGGTGGGCCTTCCAGGGTAAATCCGGACAAGATTTTTCTCTTCACAACATTCGAATGAAAATATAAAAACCGACTTGTTTTCAACATGTTGCTTGGAAAAGGGTACCGTTCACCAACTCGCCCAAAATGTGGTGACCCATGCCCTCTTTCAGGACTTGGGCTTGTACTCAAGCACAAGTAAAGTCGCGTCCACTCATCTCAATAACTCACTGATTAGGCTCGCGACTTATGAAGACCAGTCTCGCTTCGATTGAGAAGTAGAGCTTCACAAAATACCCACTAAAATTAGAAAGATCCCCGGGACTGAGGGAAAATCGGTTAATTTCAAATAACACTGGACCCACTTTTTTGAGAAAGAGGGTAACTTGTAACTACTTAGATGCACTTTCTGTTTGAGTTGAATCAACGGCTGCAGCTGGTGCCAAAAAAACCCACTTCATCCCGAACGCTAAGAGACCTGTTAACACAGCTAAAGTGATAAAAAGACTGAGTGTTTGATAATCAGTTTTACGGTTTGACTGAGCCATTTGCAATTTTCCACTGTCGAATCCACTCCACAGTTCCCTTTGCTCCAGATAAAGCATAACTTATGCCCATCTTCATCGCCCCAGGAGCACCTGATGACTCGACAAGAATTGGCTCAAAAAATCTACGAAATTTCCTACCTCACAGGGCAGTTCAAGCTGCGTTCGGGCCAAACTTCTCACGAGTACTTCGATAAATACCGCTTTGAATCTCGCCCTGAAATCCTTGCACAAATTGCTGAACACATGTCGAGCTTAATTCCGCCTGGAACAGAGGTTCTCGCTGGTTTGGAAATGGGAGGAATTCCGATAGCCACAGCTCTGAGCTTAAAAACCGGTCTGCCTTGTGTGTTCGTTAGAAAGCAAGCCAAAGAGTATGGCACCTGTCAGTTCGCCGAAGGGATCGACATCAAAGGAAAACAACTTTGCCTGATCGAAGACGTGATTACGACCGGAGGCCAGGTGATTCTCAGTGCAAGTGATCTCAAATCTCTAGGCGCCAAAGCCGATGATGTTCTCTGCGTGATTCATCGTGGTTCTGGTCACGAACCGAAATTGCATGAAGTTGGGATTTCGATGAAGGCCCTACTGACAATGGAAAATTTAAAAGCGCATCTGAAATGATGTTTATTTTTTATATTTTATTGAAACGGCGATTTCTTTTGAGAGATGCCGTTTTTGATTTCGCTAAAAGCTCTCTCTAACCAATCTCGCATAAAATACACACTGGTGTGTGCTGCCGCATAACCACACAGCAAAGAGGGATCAAACGGATTCATTACGAAGGAAGCCACTCCGACTTGAACATACTCACCGCGAGAATCTTTCATGAAAGAAGGTCCGCCTGAGTCTCCACCACAAATTCCATCACCTTGGCTTTGATCGACATACAAAAGTTCGTTGGTCGCTAGATTGTCGAATTCTTGCAACTCGGCTGGTGAGGGATTGCGATTCACTGATGCAATACTGACTAAATAGGCCCTCTGATCTGCTGTTAGCTCATGAGTGTAGGTCGCTCTCAGAGATACCGGAGCATTGGGCTTTGTCGAATAATAGTTCGGAGTTACCATTCCGAATCCGGCAAGCAATATCGGTTGAGCTGGCGCCATCAAAAATTCAGGACTTAACCGAACGGCTCGACTGTCACCAGGAGCTCGACCCTGCAGTCTCAGCAAAGCCAAATCGCCGTGGCCAATTGCATGCAACCCGTTGGTGTTCCAGGCTGGGTGAACGATAATCGACTCGACTGATCTTTTTTTGGGTTCGAGGACTTCATTCTCCCGATCGCAGTCAGGCTGACTGGAAAAGAAAACACTGATATTTTCAGGGTTGTCCACGGACTCGTCCACACAATGGGCGGCAGTTAAAACAATATTTCGATCAATCAAAGTGCCAGAGCACATTGTTTGCTTATTCAAATCCTTTTGATAAATAAAAATAAACACCGTTCCTTGGGACACCCAAGAAGTTTTCTTGACCTTCTCTCCACCGACAATCGCAGTTTCAAAAGTTCCGGTCGCACAGAGAGCTTCGTCAGAGGCGTGATTGCGATCTTCGCTGTATTGATAATTTTTTTTGTTCGGAGGAGCAGGATCAGTTTTTTGAGCGCAGGACAGCAAACCTAGAGAGCTCATTAAGCATAAATAAATAATGTAATAATGCAGAGTTGGATACTTCATGACACCTCACTGGTCTCTCATGCTGTCAGAAAATGCAATAAAGATCTAGGAAAAGACGCTTTTCCAAGAAATCTAAGTCGGAAAGCACTTCTTAAAGTTGTGGTTAAGCTTAAATAAATTGTTGCTTCTGATCGGCTGAAAAGCACCAAGCAAAGATCTTTAGTTTCAAATTAATTATTTCTCTGCCGCGACATAGGCAATCCACGATTCGCAAGCTTCGCCTTTTTCAGTACGAGTGAAGACTCCGTTGCCTTCTCCTGACTTTGTTGTCCCTTCCCAATAAACATGAGTTTTTTTAAAGCCGACTTCTATGAGCATTTCACGGATTTCCGGAATTGACCACATTCTCCAGTCATAGGTAAAAACCTGTTCTACTTTTTTCTGACCTTTGGGCTGAAAATGGATATGAAAAAGGGCTCGGTTGGTTACCGGATCAAAACCAGTTTGATCCCAAAAATATTTAAAACTGCGATGATTGGTCGTCTCTTCAATGGCATCAAAGCACTGGCTCCCACCAAAGCAATCCAAGATGAAGACTCCATCTTTTTTTAAGCTTTTAAATACATTGCTATAATACTTCTTCATCACTTCTCGGCTCTGAAAAATAAAATAAGAAAAATTCATCGCAATTGCTAAATCTGCCGTCGGAAGGTTCCAATGAAGAACGTTTCCCTCAAGTAGATGCAGTCTTTTTTGCTGTTCAGGCTTAAGCTTCGGCAAATTATGAGTTCGGCCGTAAGCCAAAGGCTCAGGATCCAAATCAACACCGTAAGCTTCAAATTTTGGATTGAGTTTGATCCACTCGCAGGACAAAGCAAAAGTTCCGCAAAAATCTTCACGGAAAGTTCGAGGTTCTTTACCTTTCAATTCTTTGTAAGCCTTGCGTAGAAAAATCACGTCTGTTTCGGCGGATTGAACGGAACGAAAATAATAATCGTATTTATCGAACACTCGCTTCGGATTCTTTTTTTGAACTCTGCGGCGAGTGGAATTCCCTAGCAACTGATTTTTCATGGAACCTCAGCAACTGAGCCACGAATGGCTTCGATAATATCCAGTTTTTGCGGAACAGAAGAATCCTCGAGATTGGGATGCAAACCAATGCCTGGAAGATTTTTGCCAGCGATCACCTGCGGCCGCGACATCAATTCGTAAAATAGCTCTTGAGTGGTGCGGTAAACCAAGTGCTCAGCAAAATTAGTCACTTCCGTGTCCTCGTTAACAAAGATCACTCGGCCGGTTTTTTGAATGGATTTTTTGATGGACTGCCAATCATAAGGATAAATCGTTCTTAGATCGATCACTTCCACCGACAAGCCCTCAGCATTCAACTCATCAGCAATCTGATTGCACAACAACAAATGCCGTCCGTAAGACACAACTGTGATTTGATTTCCCTCTCGAGTGATCTTGGCGGATCCAATTGGAACTTCAAATTCTTCGAGCTTGGGCCAACGAGCTTGCCATCGAGTTCGGTCTCCGATGGGCGCGTCGATCATTGATTTCAGCTCTTTCTCGTCAGGTTCACCCGGAATCAGCTCCTCGCCGCGCACCCGCATCAGAGCTTTCGGTTTTAAAAATAAAACAGGATTGGGATCTTTGATTGCCGAAATTAGCAAACCATAAGCATCTTTCGGAGTCGATGGCATCACGACTTTCCAACCTGGCAAGCGTGAAGCCCAAGAATCAAACGAGTGCGAGTGATAGATGCTGCCGCGAATGCCTGCTCCCACGGGAGTCATCACAACCAT
Organism: Bdellovibrio sp.; assembly: GCA_043741885.1. Lineage (GTDB taxonomy): Bacteria > Bdellovibrionota > Bdellovibrionia > Bdellovibrionales > Bdellovibrionaceae > 21-14-0-10-47-8. The sequence goes on from JAYTZS010000091.1 coordinate 3,986, forward strand.
TGGCATCGGAAAATTTCCGTGAGTCACCCACAAAGTATTGCCAGCAATTTTTAACAGATCGATGGTATTAAAAATATAATCGCCGAATTGAATCTCCGCCACACAGCGCTCACCCGTCATAGCAATTCCCATGGCCATTCCAATAATTCCACGTTCGTCGAGCGGAGTGTTCCAAGAATTCTTCAGTCCTTGAGTCGCCGTAAAGACTCCGCCTAAGGGTGCTCCCACGTCTTGACCAAAAATATCTTTCACCCCCAAATGAGTTTCACCATAATTCAGCGCCATTCGAATGGCTTGAGCCATATTTGCCATTAGAACTTCCTCCAGTTGGCGTTCTCATTGCCAACATAAACATGGTCCCAAACAGATTCAGGAGTTGGCACAGGTTCCGTTCTTACGATTTTTTGTGCTTCATAGCCTTCGTGTTCGTACTTTTCCCAAATCAGTTTTGAGTCCGACTCAGTGATCAAACTGTTTTCGATTAATTTCTTCTCGAACTCTTTCACACCGTCTTGTTCATGTGACACGAGGCTAGCCCCACTGGCCGAAGAATGCCCGTAAAGACGAGACAGTTTAGCTTCAACAAATGAAGGCTTTCCCGTTCGCCGGATGTATTCCATCTCTTCTTGCAGAGCCAAATAGCTTTCAACAGGATCATTGGCGTTGATCACCCGAGAGCGGATATTGAAAGCTTTGGCCCTGTCAGCAATTTGATCTTCTCCGTGCTGGCCATCGTAGGAAGTGGAAATTCCCCACAGGTTGTTTTGCACAGTGATCAGAATTGGCAATTCCTGACCTCGCCGGGAAGACCAAATCAAGCAGCTGGCGAAGTCTCCCTCGGCAGTTCCAGCATCCCCTCCCGTCACGACTGTGATTGCTTTCGCCCCATGTCTTTTTTGAACATGTGCCGTTCCCAAGGCCATGACGTATTGAACTTCAATGGGAGAGGACACTGGAGTCACATTCCACTGAGGGAAGCAGTAGTGATTGGAAAAATTTCGACCCCCGGTGGAAGGGTCCGTCGACTTGTTCATGATTAGACGAATGGAATCGATCATCGACAATCCCATAGCAACCAGAGTTGGAGTGCAACGATAGTGCAAATGCAAGTAATCATGCTTCGGTCCTTGGCCTTTATTGATCAGCATGCCAAGTGTGACTCCCCAGGCTTCTTCGCCGGGTCCGCCAATCCAAAAGTAGGCATCGCCCGCTTTGTAGATTTTAATCAATCGCTCTTCAAGAACTCGAGACTTGATCATGAAGTCATGCATTTTAAGCAGCAAATCCTTCTTGAGGCCACCGAATGGATCAGAATTGCTTTTCGAAGCTTTTTTTTGAGCCGGCTGCCGATTGGGCTGCATAGTTCGATCTCCCTGGTTTGAAACAGGGCCCGAGTCTAAGCTTGATGAAGATTCTTGTCTAGATTTTGTCTAGCTTCTTGTTAGCTTTAGCCAGCGAGCGGCCTCAATATTTGGATATTTTAAATGAAAGAAGGGCTCTCAGAGCCCTTCTTGGAACAGATTGTAATGTTCAGGTCAAATTAGTTCTTTTTAGCCACTGCTTTGTTGTTCTCAAGGAACATCAAATCAGTTAGAACATTGGACGCTTCAAGCACATCCGGACGCTTCATGTACTCTTTGTCCTTGTCCGTCTTAGTTGCATTTTTAGCGGCCTTGGCTTTTTCTTTCTTTTCTTTGTCCTTGGTTACTTCGGTCAGTTTAATGATTTTACCTTTGGCTTTTGCTTTTACCAATTCATCTTCAATCTTTTTGAACTCTGGATCCTTGTCGACTCGAGCTTTTGATTTGTCTGCTAAGGTCTTGATCCACTCAGGATTCAAAGAGGCCCAGGCATTTGGACCTTCTTTGACGAAAGCATCTGGCGATATAAAAGCCTCGATTTTTTTCTCTGGGAGTGAGTAATCCAAATACTTCTCACCAATGTCGTCAGTGACATAAGGCCCCGGCACAGAAATGTCAGAGTTCACTCCGCGATGCTGAGTCGAGTAGCCGCCGGGAGTGAAGAACATTCCAACAGTCACTTTCAGTGCACCCAAATTTTGTGGAATTGGAACAACCGATTGAACAGTTCCTTTGCCGAAAGTGTGATCATTTCCAACAATCACTGCTCGTTTGTAGTCCTGCAAAGTCCCTGCAACAATTTCAGAAGCTGATGCAGATATCCGAGAAGTCAAGACAACCAAAGGACCATGCCAATCAACGGCCGTGTCGGTGTCTTTGTAAACTTGCTCGCTCTTGCCCTCATCGTGAGATGACTGCTTCACTACATTTCCAGTTTGAAAGAACAAACCTGCGATTTTGACTGCATCTTCAAGACTTCCACCACCATTGTTGGCTAAATCTAAAACCAAACCTTCAACCTTCTGGGCTCGAGCTTCAGCAATGATTTTCTTGAGATCTGCAGCTGATGACCGGCCACCACGGCGAGAATCTGCATAGAAAGAAGGAAAATTGATAATGCCAATTTTCTTTTTTACGCCGCCAACTTCTTTGTCCATATAAAGAATGCTCGCAGCTTCATCTTCCAATTTGATTTTATCTCGAACCAAAGTGACGTCGAAACGTTTTTTATCATCTCCGTTTTTGCGTAAAACAGTCAGGCGAACTTTCGTTCCTTTTTCACCGCGTATTTTGCGAACGACGTCGCGAAGGTCCATCTCAACGACATTATCCGTGCTGCCTTTTTCACCTTGGCCAACGGCAATGATTTTATCTTGCGGTTGCAACTGACCCGACCTTGCAGCTGATCCACCTGGCACCAAGGCTTCAATAACAGTAAAGCCTTCTTGAGATGACAACGTCGCGCCAATTCCTTCAAGCGAAAGACTCATTTGAATTTCGAAATCTTCTAACACATCTTTGGAAAAAAATGAGGAATGCGGGTCCAATGCCCGAGCAAAAGAATCCAAATATCCTGCATAAATATCATCTTCTTTGGTTTCAACAGTTCGCTTCACTGTTCGTTCCCAATTTTTGACCACATTGGATTTTGATTCTTCCAACTTCATATCTGTTGCTAAGTAATTAGATATTTGAAAGTGAATGTATTTACGAAGAAAATCGTTGGCTTCGTCGGCCGTTTTTGGAAATGGCTTTTTATCAGGATCGAAAAGCAACTCAACTTTGTTGTCGAATTTGTAGCTCTTATCGAGCATTTTTTTAGCAAATTCAGAGCGCTCTTTGACTCGCTCATTAAGAATTTTCTGAGCATTGTCGAGAGGGCTGCAATCTTTATTTTTGATCTTTTCAAGCAGCCCTGACATTTCCTTTTTGATCTTTTCGACGTCGGATTCTAACAAATAAATTTTTGTTGCATCCAGACGTTTAATATATTGATCCGTTACTCGCTCCTGAAGAGCTGCATCTCGTTGACTGTATTTCACATGCTGACTTAAGAAACCAGTTTCAATGGCATACAAATAGCGGCACTGAAGATCGTTGCTATCGGCGGCGCGGGAAAAAGCTGAAAAACTCAAAGTTGTCAGAACAAACAGAAGCGCTGAAATACGCATGAAACCCCCACTTATATTGGAACAGGATAACAGAACGTTCTCATGAGGCATGGGTTTTGTTCGACGCGGGACGAAGGGACAGCTAAACAGCAGTTTTCAGACCTAAAATAGACCTAAAATGGACTATAAAAGAACTTAAAAAAGACGAATCTGTTCCGTGCGAGCTTCGGCTCGCAATTGATGTGCATCCACACGACTTGCTTTCAGTCCGGACAAAGTGATTTCGTTTTTAATGAACTCACCATTTTGAGTTTCGATCATAAAGAAGCTCATCTCCGAATAGGTAGCTTTCAATCTCAGCATTTCCTCAGTGATCAACTCAATATTCTTCGGATCATCATCTGACATTCCGAAACGATGATGCGGATTATAGCCGTAAGTTTTCAGAGCCATTTCGACTGAGGCCCGAATCGCCTGCTGCTTCAGCTCAGCGGTGCTTTTTGACAAGTCTAAATCGCCCAATTTGATTCGAGTTTCTGTGTGAGAAACCGGAAAGATACTGAGGTAATTTGGCTGCAATGGAAGGTGACCTGTTTCAACCATCAGATTCACTCCCGCCCGAATCGTTTCTGGATTGTGACCGCGAGCTGTGATCACACTGATGGGCCTTTGATTGAACGTCGCATGATAGAAACAGGCCCACGAAGGGCCTTTCCATTGAAAATCGGGCACTCCAAGAACGGCCGCAATGTCTTCGACAAATATTTGTCTTTGCAGTCCTAGCTTTTGCAATTCTTCTTCGTGATGATCGCGAAAAGCGCGGAAAGTTCCTGTCTGGTCTTCATATCGGATTTCATAATCAACAAACTGGCCTGATTTTCCAACATTCGAATGCTCTCGGGCATATTCTGCGCTGGTCACACAGAGCTCGACCCCAGAAATCTTATGAAACAGGACGAGAGGAGTTGTTAAAAAAGCAACATTGTCATCAAAATCAAAAAAATAGAAACTACGCCCCCCTAAATGGGAGTTTCGATCCAATTCTCGCTCTCTTTGAATGGCCAGTTCCAGTTGACTCATTGACGCAGTGTCTCACAATCTGTCTGCTTAATCAATAAGCTGAATTTATCCTAGAATCAAGCATTTAGGCTCGTTTATCAGCCGGACGTCGCACCGTTTGATTTTGCACTGAGCCCGGAGACTTGGCCTTTACGATCTCTGGAAATGGTGGCGGCGGCTTGTTTTTAGTCTTCTTTTTCATGACCTTCTTCGCTGCCTTTTTTTCTCCATTTTTGGCGGCAGCGGAAGCAGTTGCAGCCTTTGTTTTTTTATCAGCCTTCTCAGGCAGATTTTCCAGCTTTTTTGCCGTTGAATTCTTCGCTGATTTTGCTGATTTTGCTGATTTTTTTACCGGCTTCGCTTCACTCACTTTGTCAGCTAGCAATTCGATCGCTTTTTCTAAAGTCATCTCTTCCGGAGTTGATCCTTCAGGTAAGGACACATTGATTTTTCCACATTTGAGATAGGGACCATAAGGGCCATTCAAAACTTGAATTGGATCCAAAGCAATTGGGTGCGGACCGAATTCTTTCAATGGCGCTGCTTTGCCCCTGCCTTTTTTAGGTTGAGCAAACAGCTCAAGGGCTAAGGCCAATGTCATCGTAAACAAACTTTGAGTTTTTGGAATGGACCGATAATCTCCTTCACAAACCACAAAGGGTCCGAAGCGGCCCAAACCTGCTTTGATGTCTTTTTGCAATTCCGGATGCAAGCCTAAAGATTTCGGCAAAGACAGTAGCTCTAGAGCTTGCTCTAAAGTCAGATTCTCAATCGACATCGTCGGTGGAATCGACACGCGCTTTGGTTTGTCATCAGCTGAAGTGATTTCTCCCAGTTGAACATAGGGACCGTATCGACCATTGAGAACATAAATCGGCAGGCCGAGTTCAGGATGCTCTCCCAAAGCGTCAGCTCCATTGATTTTTTGATCGATCAACTTGTCTGCAGCTAAAGCTGTCATATCAGCAGGAGATTCGGATTCAGGAATTGAAGCACAGATTTCAGCGCCATCTCTTTCGGTACAAACATAGGCTCCGTATTTACCGACCCGGAAGGAGTATTTTTCGAGGCCGTCAAGAGAAATCGCTCGAGCTTCGTTCGGATCAATTCGATCGGCCTGCGATTCCACTTGGTTTTTCAATCCTTCGTTGCCGAAATAAATGCTTTCTAAATACTTCTGAGAGTTCAATTCTCCATCTGCTATGGAATCCAGCGAACGCTCCATTTGAGAAGTGAATCCCACGTCGACAAACTGAGAAAGATAAGTCCGTAACAATTTGGAAACAACCATCGCTGTGAAAGTTGGAACCAAAGCCGTTGCTTGTTTCTTGACGTAGCCACGGTCAATGATTGTTCCAATGATTGAAGCATAAGTTGAAGGTCTGCCAATTCCCTCTTTTTCCATGGTTTGAACCAAGCTGGCTTCAGTGAACCGAGCTGGAGGTTTGGTTTCATGCTCTGTCGGCTTCAAGTCAGCGCACTCTAAAACGTCTTTCACTTTCAAAGCTGGAAGGCGGACTTCTCGCTCCAAAAGATCGGCTTCAGGATCATCGCTGCCTTCAACGTAGGCTCGCAAAAAACCGGGAAATTCGATGGTCATTCCACTGGCCGAAAATAGCGCTTCTCCAACGTTGATTTTAGCTGACACCTGCTTTTGCCGGGCATCGACCATTTGACTTGCCACTGTTCGCATCCAGATCAATTCGTAAAGGCGAAGCTGCATTCCGACCAACCCAGTTGCGTCGGGGTCTTGAAACTCAGTGCCGGCAGGGCGGATGGATTCATGCGCCTCTTGAGCACCTTTGACTTTTTTTGCAGCGTAATTGCGTGGCTCAGTTGGCAAATACTCTTTCCCGTACTTAGAGAGAATTCCGCTGCGTGCAGCTTGCAAGGCTTCGGCTGAAAGAAAGGTCGAATCTGTTCTCATATAAGTGATAAAACCTTGCTCGTATAACTTCTGTGCGACCTGCATGGTTTCTCTTGAACTCAAGCCTAACTTTCGATTTGATTCCTGTTGCAAAGTGGACGTGATGAAGGGCGGAGCTGGTCTGCGATTGGTTGGTTTCTCTTCGACTTCAGAAACGGACCAAGCTTGAGTTCTTAAACTTTGCGCCAACTGTTCAGCTTGGGCCTGATCTAGAATCTGAACATCTTTGCCGCCGAGAAGCTTTCCAGTTGTGCCATCAAAATCTTTTCCAGTGGCAACCCTTTGACCTTTGAGGGTTTGCAGTCGGCTTTCAAAACTGACTCCGGATTGCTCCAACTGAGCGAGAACTCCCCAATATTGAGCCCGTTTGAACTTGATCCGCTCAAGCTCTCTTTCGGTGATCAATTTGACTGCCACCGACTGCACTCGTCCAGCCGAAAGCCCATAAGCTACTTTTTTCCATAGCAATGGCGAAACAGTATAACCGACCAAGCGATCTAAGATCCGCCGGGCCTCTTGAGCCGCAACCAAGTTGTAATCAATTTCACGAGTGTCTTTCAAAGCTTTTAAAATGGCGTCTTTTGTAATCTCGTGGAAAACCATTCGTTTGGTCGGAACCTTTGGCTTTAAGACCTCTGTCAAATGCCAGCTAATGCTTTCACCTTCTCTATCTTCGTCCGTTGCCAGATAAAGTTCAGAAGCTTCCGCCAGCTTTTCCTTCAGGTTCTTCACAACTTTGTGTTTATCTCTTGGGATGCAGTAAATAGGCTCAAAATTGTTATCGACGTTCACACCTAAGGAAGACCATTTTTCTTTCTTCACTTTTTCTGGAATGTCTTTTGCCGATTGCGGGAGGTCGCGAATGTGACCCATGCAACTTTCGACGATATAATCTTTACCTAAAAACTTACGAATGGTTTTAGCCTTGGTTGGCGATTCGACAATCACCAACTTGATACCTGATTTTTCGCTCAAACCCTCGCCTGCAGATTTTTTGGCCATGAAATTCCTTGGTCTGACTTGCTGTCCTTATTATATGTCCGTCTAGCAAAAATGAAGGCAGTGCTTCATTCTGACAAGTCCAATTTTCGACTTACAGCGCAAGAATGCCAATTCATGCCTCTGCGCAGATTGAATTCGGCGAAACAACTTCCGTACACTGAGAGAATGAAACCATTGGCTGAATTCAAATCTCGAGTCGACTTTGTTCTCACCGATATCGACGACACTCTTACAGACGAAGGTCTGCTAGGTCCCGAAGCTTATTTGGCACTTTGGAAGTTAGCAAGCGCTGGCATTCATGTGATTCCCGTGACTGGAAGGCCTGCTGGGTGGTGTGAGATGATCGCTCGACAGTGGCCAGTGGCAGGAGTGATTGGTGAGAACGGTGGATTTTATTTTCGTTACAAAGATCGAAAAATGGAACGGCACTTTGTCCACGACTTCGATAAACAAATTGAGAACCGACGAAAATTAGAATTGATTCAAAAAGAAGTTTTGGATTCTGTCCCCGGCTCTGCGATTGCTTCGGATCAGTTCTGCCGCTTCATGGATTTGGCCATCGACTTTTGCGAAGACGTGCCCAAATTGCCGAAATCACAAGTCGACCGCATCGTGCAAATTTTTAAAAAATACGGAGCTCAAGCCAAAGTGAGCTCGATTCATGTAAATGGCTGGTTCGGGAAATATGACAAGCTCAGCATGTCGTTGAAATTTCTCAAAGACGAGTTCGGTCTTTCGGAACAGCAAGTTCAGGCTCGGTGCTGTTTCAGTGGTGACTCGCCTAATGACGAACCGATGTTCACTTATTTTCCACTGAGTTTTGCAGTGGCAAATATTTCTGAATTCCTCGATGAGATTCAACACAAGCCGGGATTTCTGGCAAAGCAAAGAGGCGGTCTCGGCTTTGCAGAAATCACTGAGCAAATTCTAAAACACCGAAGCTAATCTGAATTCTATTTTTTTCCTTGAGTGATTCCAGTCAGCGCCGCAAACGGGTTGTTGAATGGATTTCCAGGAGGCTTGCCTTGTGGCCTTTGATCTCTCGAGCCAGTTGCGCCTGAACGAGGCCGTGAACCCGATGAACTTGAAGAACCCGAAGTAGCCGCTGCCGAACCAGGCCCGCCTGTGCGTGGCCCCGGACTGGGGGCTAAGGCTGCCGGAGACTTACGATCTTGTTTTGCCCCGCCAGCTTTGCTGCCATTGGCTTTTCGGGCACTGAAGAGCTCTTCTCGTTTTTCTCGAGAGTCATTCATTTTCGCTTGTCGCTCAGGCATCGCATCCAATTTCATGGTCAAAGAAATCTGATTCTTCTCCATGTCGACAGCCAAGACTTTGATCGAAACAAAATCACCTGGATTGACGACTTTTCGCGGATCTTCAACAAATTTATGAGAGAGTTCTGAAATATGAACCAGTCCATCTTGATGAACTCCGATATCAACGAAAGCTCCAAAATTCGTCACGTTGGTCACAATCCCTGGGCAAATCATTCCTTCTTTCAAGTCCTTCACTGCAAAAATATCATCTCGAAATTGAAAAACTTTGAACGGATCTCGAGGATCCCGCCCTGGCTTTTCAAGTTCTTTCACAATGTCATCAAAAGTAAATTCCCCGATGACGGCTGCCCACTTGATCCTCAGAGGTAGCAATTTTTTAGCACCCTCTCCAAGCAGATCAGTGATCGGCATTCCAAGCTCACCGGCCATGTCTCGAACAGCTGTGTAACGCTCCGGATGAATTCCAGTTGAGTCCAAAAAGACTTTGCCGTGCTGAACCCGTAGGAATCCTGCGGCTTGCTCATAAACCTTGGTTGAAAATTTCGGGACTTTCAGAAGCTCACTTCGATCTTGAAACAAAGTTTTTTTACGAGCTTCAATGATATTTTGCGCCAGTGCTGGTCCAATTCCTGACACGTAAGACAGAAGTGAGGCAGATGCCGTGTTCAATTCCACTCCGACATTGTTGACGCAGCTTTCTACCACAGCTTCCAGAGATTTTTTCAGAGAGGATTGATTGACGTCATGCTGATATTGACCGACTCCAATAGATTTCGGATCCACTTTCACCAGCTCTGACAAAGGATCCTGCAACCGTCGAGCAATCGAGATGGCTCCTTTGACGGTCAAATCCAATTCCGGAAATTCTTGCCGAGCAATATCAGAGGCCGAATAAACAGATGCGCCCGATTCACTGACCATAACGATGGGCACTTCTTTGCCGATCTCTTTTAGAACTTTGCGCATGAAAATTTCAGCTTCTCTACCAGCAGTTCCATTTCCAACAGCAATCGCTTCAATCTGAATCTGCTTCATCACTTCAGCGAACAGAGTCTTCGCCTTTACCTCAGCGCCCTCTCCTAAAATTTGCATCACAGTGTGAGAAATAAAATTTCCTGATTTATCTACTAGAGCCACTTTACAACCCGTTCGAAGCCCGGGATCAACCCCAAGCACGACTTTGGCTCCGTAAGGAGATCCGAGCAAAACCCGCTTGACGTTTTCGGCAAAAACTTTGATTGCATCCTCATCTGATTTCTCTTTCAGAATCCGGTGCATTTCATTCGAAACTGATGGCACCACATAGACACTGAGTGCAAGTTTTGCTGCTGTCTTTAAAAAACTTCCAATCGCATTGTCAGGTGTTGAAGTGGCAAAACGCTCGTATTGGACCAGTAAAGATTCGTCGTCGGCCTTGATCTCAACTGTGAGTTCTTCTTCTTGCCAGCCCCGTCGCATCGCCATGTAGCGGTGGCTAGACTTGGAATCGAGCAGGCTTTTTACCGATTCTTCGAATTCTGCATACATTTCGTATTTTGAATGCGGCTTGAAACCTTTCGCTCGCTTGGAGCCAATTTTTCCTTTATCCACATAATTTTTTTGCACAGCTGCGCGAAGCTCAACATCGTTGGCAATTTTCTCAACAATGATATCTTGAGCTCCCTTGAGAGCCAGTTCATAACTTGCAATTCCAGCCTTGAGGTTGAGGAAGTCTTTGGCTTTCACTTCCATGGAAGCATCTTCTTTCAAGACTCCATGGCCGACATCCCAAATCCAATTGGCCAGAGGCTCTAAACCAGCATCTCTTGCAACAGTGGCTTTGGTTTTCTTTTTCTTTTTGTAAGGACGGTAAATCTCTTCTAACTCGCCAAGGTCCCAGCTTTTTTCGATTCGCTTTTTCAGCTCGTCGGTCAAGTTTCCTTGTTCGCCGATTTCCTTTACCAAGAATGCTTTGCGTTTGGTCACTTCTTGAAAAGTTTCGTTGGCATCGATCACCGCTCGAATCTGAACTTCATCGAGGTTTCCGGTTTTTTCTTTTCGGTAACGAGCAATAAATGGAACTGTTGCACCTTCAGCTGCCAGTTCCAAAACCGCTTCGGCCGATTTGGCTGGTACGTTGGAAGTATGCTTTGACAAATAACTCGTTAGAGCTTGTTCCATAGGTCAACTCCGTTTGATAATCAGATCACAGTTGGATGTGAAAGGCTTCGTCCAAAGCCGTTGGAAGAGTTCATCAGAATTTCTTATTTGTGTCGATACATGATCAGACCATGCGAAGGGTCATAAGGTGACACTCCGACCGTGACCTTGTCGCCGACCACGACTCGAATGTTGAAACGACGCATTTTACCGCAAAGTTTCGCTTGAATCTCAACGCTATTATCCAGCATGACTTTGTAAAGTCCACCAGCCAGTGCGTCCACTATCTTACCATCTAATTGTGCTAAATCGTCTTTTGCCATGTGAGTGTTGTTTTACGCTAAGGGCTGGCGATCTTGCAATCAAAAAAGCCAGCTCCTCATGTGACAGCAAATCAACCAGCTTTGTAGTTGCTGATGAGCATTTTAGGGCCATTTTCAAATAGAACTTCCAGGCGGTCATTTTGCACGTTGATTATAAATCCCCAGCCTAAGACCTTATGTTGCAGAGCCTTTCCGGCTTCATACACTCCGGACATGCTATAGGGAGCGGCTTTTTCACTGCCATATTTTTGCTTGTAGTCTGTCCATTTTTTAAGCTCGTCGGCCATCGTTTTCTCAAC
>JAYTZS010000092.1:0-5775 GCA_043741885.1 Bdellovibrio sp.
CGCTAAAGGTAAAGCACTCGACCTTTTTGAAGCTTCTCCAGTTGAACAATTTGATTCTAAGATCTCGGGGACGGCAAATTATGCCGATATTGCTGATTCTGATGTTGTCATCGTGACTGCTGGAATTCCGCGGAAGCCTGGAATGAGCCGTGATGATCTTTTGGCAACTAACGCTAAAATCGTCAAAGCTTGTTGCGAAGGCATTAAACAGTATGCTCCGAACTCAGTTGTGATCATTGTGTCTAATCCCTTAGATGCAATGGCTTACGTGGCAAAACAGACTTTGGGATTTCCACGTGAGCGAGTGATCGGGATGGCTGGAGTTTTGGATAGCGCTCGTTTCCGCAGTTTTATTGCTGAAGCTTGCGATGTGTCCGTGAAAGACGTCCAGGCCTTTACTTTAGGTGGACATGGCGACACCATGGTTCCAATGCCTCGGCATTGTTCGGTCGGTGGAGTGCCTTTACTTGAGATCTTGTCAGAAGAGAAAGTCAAAGCTTTAGTCGATCGGGCCGTCAATGGCGGAGCTGAGATCGTCAAGCTTTTGCAAACGGGCTCGGCTTACTATGCTCCTTCCGCTTCAGCTGTTCAAATGGCAGAGGCAATCTTGAAAGATCAAAAACGAATTCTTCCATGCGCTGTTGAATTGAACGGCGAATATGGAATGAAGGGTCTTTTCATTGGAGTTTTGTGCAAATTGGGCGGAAAAGGCATGGAAACTGTCATTGAATTGAAATTGAACGAAACCGAAAAAGCGGGCCTTGAGAAATCAGGCAAAGCTGTCCGTGAATTGGTCGATGCTCTTGGAAAGTTGAGCTACTAAAATGAATATTCACGAGTACCAGGCCAAAGAAGTCCTGCGACATTACGGAGTAGCTACTTTAAAAGGTAAAATCGCCATCACAGGCGAAGAGGCTGTTCAAGCTGCCAAAGAAATCGGTGGAACTCTTTGGGTTGTGAAAGCGCAAATTCATGCTGGTGGTCGAGGCAAAGGTGGTGGTGTTAAAATCGCTAAGTCTCTTGATGAGGTACGCCACCTAACAGAGCAAATTATTGGAATGACTTTGGTGACTCATCAGACGGGCCCCGAAGGTAAAAAAGTGCAAAAGGTGTTCATCGAGCAGGGTTGTAATATCATTAAAGAATACTATGTTGCTGCCTTGATCGACCGACAAACTGGCCGAGTCGCTGTGATGGCCTCATCTGAAGGTGGAATGGACATCGAAGAGGTCGCAGCTCACAACCCAAAAGCGATTGTCAAAGTGGATGTGGATCCGGTAACTGGACTGATGCCCTACCAAGCTCGTGAATTAGCTTTTGCTATTGGAATTCCAGCTGCAAATATCACCAAAGCTGTGCAGTTTTTTATTGGTCTCTACAAAGCTGTGATCGACTGTGATTGCTCCATTGCCGAAATCAATCCGCTTGTTTTGACCAAAGAAGGTGAAATTCTAGCTTTGGATGCGAAAATGAACTTCGATTCAAATGCACTTTATCGCCACCCAAGTATTGTCGAATATCGTGATTTGAATGAAGAAGAGCCGACTGAAATTGAAGCTTCGAAATTTGATCTCGCTTTTATAAAATTGGATGGCAGTATCGGTTGTTTGGTCAATGGGGCCGGACTTGCGATGGCGACATTGGATATTATCAAACTTCATGGCGAATCTCCGGCGAACTTCTTGGACGTTGGCGGTGGCGCAAACAAAGAAAAAGTGACTGCCGCTTTTAAGATTATTTTGAAAGATCCCAACGTGAAGGGCATTTTAGTGAATATTTTTGGTGGAATTATGAAATGTGACATCATTGCTGATGGAGTGATCGCAGCTTCAAAAGAAGTCGGTCTTAAAGTTCCTCTGGTCGTGCGGCTAGAAGGAACAAATGTCGAACTTGGTAAAAAGATGCTCAAAGAAAGTGGTTTAAATATCACTCCGGCGGATGATTTGACCGATGCGGCTCAAAAAATCGTGAAAGCGATCCGAGGTTAATATGGCAATTTTAATTGATAAAAACACTCGCGTAGTTTGCCAAGGTCTCACCGGCGCGCAAGGCAGTTTCCATTCGGAGCAATGCCTTGCTTATGGAACAAAAATGGTTGGCGGAGTGACTCCCGGAAAAGGTGGAACAACACATATCGGACTGCCCGTTTTCAATACGGTGAAAGAAGCCAAAGAAAAAACGGGCTGCAATGTCTCAATGATCTTTGTGCCACCACCTTTTGCTGCCGATTCAATTTTGGAAGCAGTTGATGCGGATCTGGATTTGGTGATCTGCATCACAGAAGGCATTCCGGTTTTGGACATGGTGAAAGTAAAACGTTTCATGGAGGGTCGACGAACTCGCCTCATCGGTCCAAATTGTCCGGGAGTCATCACTCCAGGTCAGTGTAAAATTGGAATTATGCCAGGGCAGATTCACAAACCGGGTCGAATCGGGGTTTTGTCTCGCTCTGGAACTTTGACTTATGAAGCCGTTCATCAATTGACCCAAGTGGGACTCGGCCAAAGTACCTGCGTTGGCATTGGCGGCGACCCAGTGAATGGAACTAATTTTATTGATGTTCTGAAAATGTTCAATGCTGATCCAGAAACTGATGCAGTCGTTATGATCGGCGAAATCGGTGGAACTGCCGAAGAAGAAGCTGCCGAATACATCAAGAAAGAATTCAAAAAACCGATCACGGTGTTCATTGCAGGTGCTTCGGCGCCTCCAGGCAAAAGAATGGGCCATGCAGGAGCCATTATCAGTGGCGGAAAAGGCACGGCAGAGGCGAAATTTGCAGCTCTTGAAGCTGCCGGTTGCAAAATCTCTCGATCTCCGGCAGATATGGGCAAAACATTAAAGTCACAATTAAAATAGGAGTCTCTCATGGCAATGGAAAAAACATTCTCAATCATCAAGCCCAACGCAGTTAAAAATCATGCGATCGGCGATATCGTTGCTCATTTCGAAAAAGCAGGCCTCACAGTGGCAGCGATGAAGATGGGAATGATGTCCAAAGATAAATGCGAGCTTTTCTATGCTGAGCACAGTGCTCGTCCGTTTTTTGGCGAGTTGGTTAGCTTCATGACTTCAGGCCCTGTGGTTTTCATGTGTTTGTCGGGTGAAAATGCAATTTTGAAAAATCGCGAATTGATGGGTGCAACAGATCCGAAAAAAGCTGATGCTGGAACCATCCGCGCTAAGCACGGAGCTAGCATGGGAGAAAATGCAGTTCATGGTTCGGATAGCGCTGAGTCTGCAAAACGTGAATTGGCGATCTTTTTCGACCGTCACGAGATGTGCAACTTGTAATCGATGAAATCCCCGAATAAAATATTAGAAAAGCCGAAGTCCGATGCTTCGGCTTTTTCTTTTTCACCAGAAATTCTAGAACTTGAAATCGAGAAGCTGAGCTTTGGCGGCGACGGCATTGCGCGCAAGGATGGGCTCGTCTACTTTGTTCCTTTGTCAGCCCCTGGCGATTTGTTGAAAGTTCAAACCACTGAGAAAAAAAAGAATTTTGCTCGCGCAGAAATTCTTGAAATTCTTCGTCCAGGGCTCAGTCGAATTCTGCCGCCTTGTCCCTATTTCGGGACTTGTGGAGGCTGCGATTGGCAGCAAATTAGCGACGACGAGCAGCTTAAGCAAAAACAGATGATCGTGCGAGAGCAGTTGGCAGCACATATCACTTCTCGAACTGAAATTTTGCCAATTCTTGCCAGCCCAAAAACGTTTCGCTACCGAAACCGAATTCAACTCAAATTTGATGGCAAAAATCTAGGATTTTTTGCACGGCAAAGCCATCAAGTGATTGATATCCAAGACTGCCCTATCACAGAACAAGAGATTGCTGATCAGATTCCCCTTTTGAGAGTCCGCCTGGCTGGCACCCCAGCTGTTGCGAAGATCGAGATCCTTCGGACTCCGGCCGGTAAAATTCAAGAATCATTTGAGGGCTCTCCATTTGAAGGAGTGGCTTTCGCTCAAGTCAATTCAGCTCAGAACGAGAAATTGATTGAAACAGTTCTTCAGTGGATGGCGCCCTCGGATCCTCGTCTTATTTACGACTTGTACGCTGGCTCTGGGAACTTTAGCTTTCCTTTGTTAACTCAATTTCCAAAAGCCAATCTGACGGCTGTTGAATTGAGTGCAAAATCTGTTCAAGCTGCAAATATTCTTTTAAAAGAGCGCAATATCAGTCCTGCTAAAGCACGATTTTATCTCAGTGATGTCGAACTTTTTTTAAAGAGGCAGGTCCTGGACCCTGAGTCCGTCATACTGCTGGATCCTCCACGCGCTGGCTGTTCGGAAAACACTATTCGCTCTCTTTGTTCTCAAAAATTGAAGCGAATCTTCTATATCAGCTGCAATCCTGCTGCTCTGGCTCGAGATCTTGGAAGGTTCAAAACTTTAGGGGGATGGACTGCCGTTCGGGTCCAGCCGTTTGATATGTTTCCACAAACTGATCATGTAGAAACGCTTGTGGAGCTTGCAGTTGACTCTGAATAAGCCGTTGATATCCTGAACAGAATGCTTCGAAACATGAGTTTATTTTTATTTTTATTTGCTTCGGTCGCCTGTTCGAGTTTTAGAACAGAAGATCGAGCAACAGCAATGCTCCATTTGCAGACTGGGACTTCTTTGCTCAGTGACGGGAATTTTCCTCAAGCCCTCAGTGAATTATTAATTGCTGAAAATTTAGATCCTGAAAATGCAACCATTCAAAATAACTTAGGATTGGTTTATTTTTTCCGAGAGCGCACCGATTTAGCAGAGACCCACCTGCGAAAGGCATTGAAGCTTTTGCCTGAGTATACAGATGCGCGAAATAACTTAGCACGTGTTTTGATAGAACGTGGAAAATACAATGAAGCCATTCAAGAAGCTCAAATTGCGAACAACGATCTGACTTATCCAAATCCTGAGAAGCCTCTTATTAACTTAGGTGTCGCTCAGTTTAAATTGGCTCATTTTGAAGTGGCTAAAAGAAACTTTCAAAAAGCTGTCGAAATTCAAAGAGACAACTGTTTAGCTCAAAGCTATTATGGTCGCACTCTTTATGAGCTTCGCGATTATCGACGAGCGGCTGAAGCCCTAGATAGAGCAGTGGGATTTTGTCAGAGAAGTCAGTTTGACGAACCTCACTATTATAGCGCTCTCAGCTATTTTGAGCTTGGGCAAAATGAAAAGGCACAGGCCCGTTTTGAAGAGCTGTTAAAGCTTTATCCTCAAGGGAAGTATGTGGATAAAGCAAAAACGATGTTAGACACCATTCAAAGGTAACTATGTCCAAGTTAGGCGAGTTGTTTAAAACAGAACGACAAAAGCGAAACCTCACTCTCCATGAGATTGGGATGAGCCTTAAAATCAATCCAAAAATTCTCAAGGCGATCGAGGACAACGACACTCCGAATCTGCCAGCTAAAACTTTTTTGCGCGGATTTGTTAAGTCTTATGCCCAGTACTTTCGCTTTGATGTGAACGAGATCATGCAACAATTTCAGGACGAGTACGGAACCACTCGACCCGAAGCTCCTCTGCCACCCATCTCTGTATCTCCTAGTTCGACTTCGACTCCTTCCGTGATGACAACAAAAAGTCTAAAAAAGGCCGCCGATTCAGCTTTACCCGCGAGTACAACAAATAAATTTTTTCCTATTGTTGGCGCTATTTTTCTTCTCATCATGATCGCATTCGTTGCAAAAATGATGGACAAATATCAAAAAGAATCTCAGATCAGCAAAGTTGAGGTTGCTGGAACACAACTTCCAGTAAGCACCTCAACCACTCTTC
>JAYTZS010000093.1:0-5744 GCA_043741885.1 Bdellovibrio sp.
CGACCTCAACATACAGATCGCCACGCCGACCACTTCGCAAAGTTGGAAATCCTTGGCCTGGAACTTTCAAGGTCGCACCGACTGCCGTGCCTTTTGGAATCTCCAATGTTTGAGTCCCAACCACGACTGGAATGTCGACTTCTCCACCGAGCAAAAGCTGCAAATAAGGAACTTGAAACTTGGTAAATAAATTTTCATTTTCTCGCTCAAACCGAGGATCTTCTTTGACTCGAATTTCAACAAAAAGGTCACCAGATGGACCATTCAAATAGCCGCCTTCCCCTTCGCCCGTGACCCGCAGCCGAGTGCCCGTGTCGACTCCCACTGGAATGGTCAATTTGATTTTGCGATGCTGTTTTTGCCGACCCGATCCCTTGCAAGGCTTGCACGGATTTTTAATCAAAGTCCCCTGCCCTTGGCACGATGGACAGGTCGTCGCCATCTGAAAAAATCCTTGAGATACTCGAACCTGACCCTGACCACCACACGTCCCACAAGACTCAGGCTTCGAACCTTTTTCAGCTCCCGAACCGCGACAAATTTCGCAAGTCTCTTCAGTATCAAACTCAATCTCGCGCTCAGCTCCCTCAATAACTTCTTTTAGTGCCACTTCGGTCACATAGCGAAGGTCCGACCCCCGTCGAGCCTGCCCGCGACTGCTAGCTCCGCCGCGCGATCTCTGCCCGCCAGCACCACCAAACAAATCGCCAAAAATATCACCAAAATTAGAAAAGATATCATCCATATCCTGAGCGCCACGACCGCCGCCGCCATTCTGAAAAGCCGAATGCCCAAAGCGATCGTACTTTGCCCGCTTATCAGGATCACTGAGGATCTCATAGGCCCCAGCGGCCTCTTTGAACCGATCTTCAGCAGCTTTATCACCAGGATTCTTATCCGGATGATGCTGCATCGCCATCTTCCGATAAGCCTTCTTAATAGTGTCCTGATCGGCCGACTTCTCAACGCCCAGAATTTCATAACAATCGCGCATAGGTGCTGAATATGAGAATTCACAAGACGTCTGTCAATCTTAGAGATCCAGGGATTTTGGATTATCTGGCACTTATTTTTGAATTATTCTTGGATTATTGTTTGATTATTTCGGAATGTTCTTTGATGCCTAATTTTTCGCGCATCCGGGCAAGCAATTTGGGATCTTCGCCTTTTTCTTTCAGACTCTGGTACAGCCTGAGGCCAAGTTCCTTTTCACCGGCGTCCGTGTAAAGCCGGGACGCAAGACTGTAAAGCCATGACGGAGCGCCGTTTTGTGCTGCCTGAATAGCTAAACGTGCAGCCTTAGGTTTGTCTTTTTCTTCGTAAAGCGCATGATAAGATGCTGCATAAAGCATCCTCCAATCGGTTGAAAATATTTTTACGCCTTTGTCGAACAATCGTGAAGCGCCCTCGTAATCGGAAATAAGAACGGTCAAAGCCAGGCCGCCAGAAGCATAGGGAATGCGAAATAACGGAGATAACGTCGTCACAGTATCCAACATGTGGAAGAGCCAACTTTTGCCTTTGCAAGTATTTTCCGAAATTTTGGAATCACAGTAATCAAAATCTTGGAGCACTCGTAACCAAAGGGAGTCTGCTATGACTTCAGAATAGCCAAAGTGGAAGAATTCAAGTTTTGGTGGAGGCGAAATGAAAAGGTGGTTCTTTTCTAAAAAAGATGACCTCTCAAACTGAGAGGTCACCAATAACAAAACTGAAATAATTAATGCGAAATAACTCAAACTCTAAGGAATTCCAGGAACTGAATTTAATACTTGTTTGTTTTGATCCATGGTCCACTGATCACTTGTAGCATTATAGATAGAAGCATTCGCTTCTGCAACAAAGGCAATGGAAGTGATTGTGGCAGCACCGCTAACCGCAACTGGCATCACACCGTTGGAGGGAATAATCACGCAAGAGCCTGTTGCTGGGCAATGACCGATGGCTTCTTTAATGACATTTCCAGCGAGGCCGCCTGTATAACCAGCGGGTGGCGCTTGAGTACCATTGAATCCAACATTATAGCGCATATTTCCTTCATAGCCGAGTCCGATAACTGCGAATGAAGACGCATAAGACGCGTACTCAGCATTGAAAGACTTTTCGGCAGTATACAGAGAAGCAAGATCGATCTTCGCTTCAGCCTGACGCGATTTAGCGATTTGCTTCTGCACTTGACCGACCGACATGGCTGCCAGGATTCCGATGATTGCTACAACGACCATTAACTCGACGAGCGAGAATCCGGCTGAGGACTTTAAGACATTCGGCTTTATCATTTTCATACTTTTCCTTTTTTTCCATACAGTTTTAAAACGTGCAGGCTAGCTATTTTGTTATTTAATTTCAGAGGCAAACGTTCACCAAAAACTTGTTCAAATTTCTATTCAACTATCTATTCAACTTTGCCAGACCTTGATTTTATCTGCAACAGACCTAGACAAAATAGGCTTGAATTCCCATATTGATTCTTGAATGGTCTTGGATTGGGACAAGATTAAGTTTATGTCGCCAGACAAAGGTCCTGATCTGAGACAGTGTAGTCATGGACTCGCACTTGGAATGAGATAAAATAAACTTATGAGTATAGAACACATCCCAATTCAACCTCCTGCACATTTTTCAGGTGATTCGGATCATGGTGATCATGACGGTGGACGCCAGGGCGAAGGCGCCATTGAGACGATTGATCGAGTCGACGTTCCAAAAATGTACAAGGTTCTTTTGCTGAACGATGATTTCACTCCCATGGATTTCGTGGTGTTGGTGCTGCGGCGATTTTTTGCCAAGAGTGAAGAGGCGGCGACAGCGATCATGCTCGATGTGCATAAAAAGGGAGCTGGTATTGCCGGAGTTTTTACTTTGGAGATGGCTGAAATGAAAACGATGCAAGTAAATCAATTTGCTCGCATGAATCAGCATCCTTTGAAATGCACGTTGGAAGCTGAATAGCTCAGGAAGCAGCTGAATAGGCGGAGGCCTTTATGATGTCGAAAGAATTGGAAAGACGACTGGCTGAATCGGTGGATGATGCAAAACAGATGCGTCATGAGTTTGTCACTTTGGAGCATATTTTGCTGGCGCTTTGCGAATCTCCGGTGGCGGTTGAGATTTTGCAAAATTGTGGAGCCAACATTCAGAAATTGAAAAAAGACTTGCGCAGTTTGATCAAGAAGAACTGTCCGCAGATTTCAGGTGAGCAAATCGGCTCCTATGGAGGCTTTGAATCTTGGCAGCCTGAATTCACTTTGGCTTGTCACCGTCTGTTTCAACGAGCGGCTTTGCAAGTGCGTGGAGCTGGAAAAAATCAGATCAATGAAGGCCATTTACTGATTGCGATTTTTTACGAGCAAGATTCGTTTGCCGTTTATAGCTTGATTCAACAAGGCTTGTCGCAATTTGATCTGATCAATTACGTTTCCCACGGAATGGAAAAAGATGCTGGCGAAGTGCCGCCCGCGGCTCTATCAGGACCGAAAGTTGATATTGATGGAATCCCTGAGGATGAGAGCAAGACGACTCCGCTGGAGAGCTTTTGTGTGGATCTCAATGAGCGGGCCAAAAGTGGCAAGACCGATCCCTTGATCGGTCGAGAAGATGTGATTGAACGCACCATGCAGATTTTGTGTCGTCGTTCGAAGAACAATCCCCTGCTGATTGGCGAGCCCGGAGTGGGTAAGACTGCGATCGCTGAGGGCTTGGCACTGAAAATCGTTCAGAAGCAAGTACCTGAAGCTTTGCAAGACAAAGTGATTTACTCGCTCGATCTAGGCAGTTTACTGGCAGGCACCAAATTTCGCGGTGATTTTGAAGGCCGTTTGAAAGGTGTGATCAAAGAGATTAAAAAGCGTAAAAATGCGATATTATTTATCGATGAGATTCATACAATCGTTGGTGCTGGGGCGACCAGTGGTGGTTCTATGGATGCCTCCAACTTGCTAAAACCAGCTTTGGCCAATGGTGAAATTAGATGCATTGGCTCGACGACTCACACTGAATTTCGTCAGCACTTCGAAAAGGACCGGGCGCTGAACCGTCGGTTTCAAAAAATCGATGTGAAGGAACCAACGACGGCAGAAGCATTGGAAATCCTCAAGGGCTTGAAAAAAAGTTTCGAGGACTACCATCATGTCACTTTCACCGATTTGGCATTGCAAGCGGCGGTTGACCTTTCATCCAAGTACATTCACTCGAAATTATTACCTGACAAAGCGATCGATGTAATTGATGAAGCTGGAGCCTCGGCCCGACTTGCTGGAAAGACAGGCTCAGTGATTGATGATAAAGACATTGAAATCGTCATTGCAAAAATTGCTCAAGTTCCTTCCACTAGTGTTTCGGCCAATGACCGAGAGCAGTTAAAAGATTTGGATAAAAAATTAAAAGCGCAGATTTACGGACAAGATGAAGCCATCGACCGCTTGGTTGCGAGCATCAAATTCTCGCGCAGTGGCTTGGGCCGAGACAACAAACCCATCGGCAGCTATCTGTTCACTGGGCCTACCGGCGTTGGGAAAACAGAAGTCTGCAAGCAATTGGCTTTGGTCATGGGAATCCCCTTCGTGCGCTTTGATATGAGTGAGTACATGGAGAAACACACTGTCGCACGCCTCGTCGGAGCGCCTCCAGGATATGTTGGATATGAAGAAGGCGGTTTGCTGACCGAAGCCGTGACCAAGTCCCCTTACTGCGTTCTCTTGCTCGACGAAATGGAAAAGGCCCATCCCGATGTCTATAACATTTTGTTGCAAGTGATGGACGCTGGCCGCTTGACCGACGCCAATGGCAGATTGGCCGATTTCCGCAACGTGGTACTGGTCATGACGTCCAATGCAGGAGCTCGTGAGGTGGCGCGCGGTGCGATTGGAATCATCGATCAGCCGGGTCACCACCAATCGATGGATGCAGTGAAAAAAGCCTTCACTCCCGAATTTATCAATCGTTTGGATGCAGTGGTCAGCTTCAAAGATTTAGACGAGAGCGTGATTCTTCGAGTCGTCGGCAAATTCGTTGAAGAAGTCCAAATGCAGTTGCAGAAAAAGAACGTGGAATTACATGTCAGTTCGGAAGTCTTGAAGTGGCTGATGAAAAAAGGCTATGATAAAGTCTACGGCGCTCGTCCACTGGCTCGAACGATCGATGAGCACATCAAAAAAGCCTTGGTGGATGAGTTGCTCTTTGGACGCTTGACTCAAGGTGGAAAAGTCACTGTCCGTCTCGAAGAAGAGGCCTTGCAATTCCAGTTTCAATGACCATTATAGGGTGATCTTTATAAAGCACTGCTAATTACAAAGTGATCGGCAAAGGAAACAAACAGATGAAATGGTTCAAACGGATCAGTCTTTTTATTATGGTGAATTTTCTCGTGATGGTGACAATCAGCGTGACCTTGTCCATCCTCACTGGCGTTTTCGGCTTTCGAATTCCAGTTGGCTATCAGGGCCTGCTGTTTATGTGCGCGATTTTTGGTTTCTCCGGCTCCTTCATTTCGCTTATGCTTTCGAAATTCATGGCCAAGCGTTTTCACGGAGTCCAAATCATCGATCCGCAATCCAGCGATCCGCAATTGCGTGATCTGGTAGTGATGGTGGAAAACTTAGCCAGAAACGCCGGACTGAAACGAGCACCGGAAGTGGGAGTGTTTGACAGTCCGGAAATCAATGCTTTTGCCACAGGCCCCAGCCGAAATAATTCCTTGATTGCTGTCAGCACAGGTTTACTTCAGGTGATGAATCGGACTGAGA
>JAYTZS010000094.1:0-15415 GCA_043741885.1 Bdellovibrio sp.
TAACTCGATTTTATTGAGAAGTGACAATTTGGGAGTAGGGATTTCCCTAATGCGAGGATGGGTATTAGCGGAGAGATCCAATGTTGTGACCGCTTGTTGACTTTTGATTTTCGCAAAATTAAAAGTTCGGAGAGAGGGGCGAGTAGAATATCATAGGTTCCGTGACTGACGTAATGTCGGTTAATTTCTGAAAACACTCAGCCTGTTTTTCCAAAAAAGAGGGCCACTCGTTGACAATGTTTCTACTGGTATTGCAAATCTTCGAGAGCGCGGCAAACGTCTCATTCTCTCTGAGAAATGCAGCAATAGATTTAGCTTTTTTATTTATTGGTTTAGTCTTTTTCCAAATCAAAGCCACGGCATGTATGTTTGTAAAGCGTTACTCATGTCCGGCCCATTTCATTACTTATATATCGGGTTTGTAACTACAAATTCTACAGGTTTTTCTACAGATTTTTCTTGACGAGTTATTTCGATCTCTAGCTTTAGCCAGAAAAGATCTTTTCATTTTTGAAAATTTTCTTTCCTCGCATGGAGATCGCTTGAGGGCGAAGGTTTTAGGGCGCGTATAATTGCGATTTCACACTCACTTGGGAGTATTGCAAAAACTTCAGCAAAATACCTGTGATATGAATACTCAACTGAAACTAGAAAGAAGAATTTCATGCAGGAATTTGATTTTAAAGCAGCAAATAAATCTAGAAAAGAACACGGCGGCTCTCCGCTTGAAGGCAAAAGAAAAGGGAGTCGCGCGCTTTCCACTAAACATGCGATTCATTTAATTTTAAAGTCAGATCTGAAAGGTGTGTTCAATCCAGGGAATCGACGACTGGAACAACTGATTCGAAACACAGCTGAGAGATTTCAGGTTCGCGTTTACAGCATGGCTTTGAACTGGTCGCATATTCACTTTGTGATAAAGATCAAAGACAGCAAAGATTACAACGCCTTCATCCGTCTACTGACGTCCATTCTTGCGATCAAAATACGAAAACACAAAAACTTTCCTAGCAAAGTGTTCACCCTTCTTCCCTTCACCAGAATTGTCACTTGGGGGCGCGATTTCAAGAATGTTCTTTCGTATCTCGAGCTCAATCAGCTCGAATCCTTGGGCCTATTCGTTCGACCGAAGAAGAGGAAAATGACTCGAAAGAAAACGTCTGACTGAAATCTGTTAGCAGGGCCTCTCGGATCAACTAATATTCAATCCACAAAATAAATCTAGCAAGCTTGGAATCTTTTTAATTTGAGTGGGTATTTTGTGTGGCCCGGTTCTCAATCGAAGCCAGACAGGTCTGCATAAGTCGCGATTCTGTCAGTGCGATATTGAGTTCAGTGGCGCGACTTTACTTGTGCTTGGGTACAAGCCCAAGTCTTCAGTTTGGTTTTGAGGTTGCAGCATTTTGGTAAGTTTGTGGGCGGGAGCCTTTTTACAAGCTGCATGTTTTACACAAGTTGGTTTTTTGTATCTTCATTTACCCTTCACGCGAATTCTTGTCTGGGGAAGGGACTTCAAAAATGTTCTTTCGTATTTAGCCCTTAATCAGATGGAGTCTTACGGTCTTCTGATCAGATCCAAGAAGAAGGCAAATAAGGACTCAGGGAAAAAAAGGAAAGCCCGCCTGAATCCTGCTGGCCGAGGTCTAGTGCCATCGAGTCATTAATTGCCTAAAGTGAGATGCTCAAAGTGAAAGGCCTAAAAGTGAAAGGTTTAGCCTCCAATCTAGTATCACTCGGCAATGAAAATTCCTCAAAGACGGGTCTATTTCAAACCTAAAAATAGGTCCTCTCTCATGATGAAATAAGCGAAATTTCTGGATCAGCGAGAAAAGGCAATTGCGGTTTGCGAATCCATATCTAGCTCGCATTGTACGCGAATTCCAGGGCGCGCGGATTGAAAAAATTCCCAAGATTCAAAATTGTTCGACAGCGCTCGAACCTATGAAACTGCCAGTCCCCCGTGGCAAAGGATTTCAGAGCCAAGTTGGCTATCTGTCCAACGGCATAAGACATGCTCTTAAGACTGAGAATGGTGTCACACGGGGCCGTCGAGTGTGAACTATTGGCAAATGCAATAGGTCCTATTCATTTAGGAGAAGGTTTGAACACGATGACAGGAATAAGACTTTTGATTCTGACAACTTTTCTAGGATTGAGCCAAATGGCTTTTGCTTTCGATCCAGCTGTGACTCCGTCGAGCAGCACGTTGTCTGTTTCTGTTCCGACTTCGGTTTCACCTTTGGCTCCGGCAAACGATCTCGGATTTCACTCTTTAATCAATCTGTCGACAATATCGAATCTTTATTCCTCCTCATCGCACGACCATGAAGCTAATACTCATCTGACGGTCATTCCTTCTTTTCAAATGACCGAGCATTATTCTTTGGCTGCAAAAGCCATCCTGTCCCATGACGAAGTGGGGGCTCGAAATACCAGTGTGTCAGACACTAAAATTGGAGTGTCTCGCAAGAGCACATTGCGGGATGGGTATTTGACTCATTCCTTTTCCTTCAGCGGAATTGCTCCGACCAATGAAGATTCGCAAAAGAAGGATCGTCTGCGCGGTGGATTGCGCTTCGATTACGGAATGGTTGGCGGTTGGAAAGCGATCGAAGCCACGTATGTTTTGGGACTGGCCCGCAATTTTCATGAATACACAGTGAATGCTGATGGCGAGGCCAACATTCAGTATGGGGTTGTCCAAGATCTTGATCTGGTTTTGAAGTTCACTCCCAAATGGTCTGTTGAGCTTGACAGTATCTATCGCATGGCTTGGAGCTACGAGAATTTCCAGCACAATAGATTCAGCTTTGAATCCTCTGTTAACTATGAAGTCAGCAAAGCTTGGATATTGAGCGCCGCTGTTTCGAACGAAGGAGAGGCTCTGAGGGCCTCTGGAACTGGATCGAATGTAAATATTTATAACGAGCGAACTTCAGTTGTGAAAGCTGCGGTGACGTTCGTTAATTGATAAAGGGGTTTGTATGAAGGCCTGTTTCACAAAGTTGAATTGGATGGTTCTGTTTTCGGGACTGTCTGCTCTGTCAGCCTTTTCGGCGTGCACAAAGACACTCCCGTATAAGGATCTCCTAAAAAATGAAACTCAGTCCAAGGCTTCCATCGACACCCAAACCGACTATTTGTATTCTGCCTCCATGTTGAATGCGAGCCGCAGTTCAGCCGATGCCCAGCCCTTTTCCTCTAGTGACAATCGGCGGGTGCGATTGCAATGGACAAAAGATTCTTTGCGAGTGATGGAAATCGAAAAGGACAATCGCTTTCAAGGGAATAAAACAAATGACAAAGTAATTTTAGAAATTCCGGTAGAGCACATTGACTACCAGTGCACAAAAGACAAATACGGCGAGTGCACAAGTGTAGAAGAAGAAAACAAAGATGTCACTTGGGACCGTAAGGGTCAGTTCAAATTCAAATTGGAAGCTGCGAAATCGGGAACACAAGAATTCTTGCCGATTCTAATTGATAAAACTCTGGGCGGAAATTGTTATGAAGAGGTCAGTTCGAAAGTTTTGAAGACTGATTTAGAAGAAACTGCAATCAATCTCGAAATCGAGAGAACTTTCAGGGTCAACTTGGATTGCATGGATTCGATCGATAACAATGCCGACACATCGATCACAGCTGTATACCACTACTCGATGGTTAAAGCTTCGGCGATCGTTACTCCCGATTTCAAACCGGTCAATTATCCGGTGAGTGACCAGTATACTTTCGGATTTTTTGCAACGGAAAAAAAGTCCCTGGCAATTGATAACGGTGACACTGAAAAAGGCAAAACAACCTTAATGAATCATTGGAATCCGAACCGCAAAGAAATCGTCTATTACCTCAGTGACGAGTTTTCCAAGCCAGAAAACGCCATGATCCGAGATTTGACCTATAAAACATTTTCGAACTTAAATGACGGTTTGGCCATTTCTGGAGCTCAATTCCGTATGACATTAAAGGACCCAGAGCATAAAAATCCAGGTGATATTCGAAATAGCATGATCATTCTCGTAGAAGACCCCGTTGCATCCAATATTATTGGTTACGGTCCGCAGACAGAAGATCCAGCAACCGGAGAAATCGTCAGTGCTCGAACTGTGATGTTTTTAGGAACTATCAAAAGCTACATTCGAACAATATATGACAATATTTTGCAGGAAAAAAAGCGAGCTAAACAACCGGTCATTGCTAAGGGAGAACCACCTACAGCGGAGGGCAGCCCGCAAAACAGCCAATCAGAGAATGGTGGCTTGATCATTGAACAAGCATTGAAAATCAAGATGGCTGCAGCAAAAAAAATGAGCCTAACACGAGTCGCCAATTTGCAAAACAAAGCAGCAGGACTTAGCAATTCAGGTCAAAAACGCTCAAAGGGAGCTGTGACGAATTTGAACCTGCAGGTAATTAGGAAAGATCTGAAAAATTACAACTCGCGAAAAAATATGAGCTCTGACCGATCTCTTAAATCTCAATACACGTATTTACAGCAATCGAAGAACTGCTCTTTGGGAATGAACACTGAGATTCCCATGGGAGCCATCAGCAGTCATTTGGCTTCGCAGTTTCCAGATGATGCTCAACCTTGGGAAAAACTCAGCGATTCTGAAATTCAGAGAGCAATGAATATTATTTTGCCTGAAGTTTGGATTCCAACTTTGATCCATGAGATGGGACACAACCTGGGTCTGAGACACAATTTTGCGGGATCTGAAGACGCAGCCAATTTTTATTCGGATCAAGAATTGGCTGGTTTGAAAGTAGATCATAAAATTCCTTTCAGTTCAGTGATGGAGTATGGGGATGATTTGAAAGCTTTGCCAGTGCTCGGAAAATACGACATCGCAGCTCTGAAATATGCTTACCTTGGAAAAGTGCAGCTTGAAGATGGAAGTTGGAAAGATGTCTCTGGATCCATTGACGAGATGCAAACAGCCAGTGCCGAGGCTAAGGTGCCTTTGAAGTTAAAAGATTATAAATTTTGTACGGACGAGGGAGTTGGCGTCAGTGCTGGCTGCAGGCAATTTGATCTTGGAACAAGTTTCACTGAGATGGCGCAAAACGAAATTCAAAGTTACTGGCAGCGCTATGAAACTCGAGCTTTCCGACATGGCAAGGCCAATATGAGCCTGATTGATGACGTCAAATACATGCAAAACCTAGAATCGCGTTTTGAAGGATTGCGCTTTTTGCAAGAAACTTACGAATTTACTAAAAACACTAACGGAATAGCCGATGATGATCCTGCCTGGGAGAAGGACGCTGAATTAAGGGACCTGAAACAAGCGTCATTTTTGTCAGCTCAGTTCTTTTTGAAAATTTTGCGGACTGCGGATGTGACCTGTGTGCTTTCAACTCAGGGAGACGCAACCAAAAGTATTTCGAATGTAGTTCCGCTGATCAACATCGATCCACAGGCCATGTCTTGCTTTGGAATTGAGTTCCAACCGCAAAAAAATCCGGCTGATACGTTTGTAACGATTGGACAATATGGAAAGTTTTTC
The DNA here is from genome assembly GCA_043741885.1 of Bdellovibrio sp. Taxonomy (GTDB): domain Bacteria; phylum Bdellovibrionota; class Bdellovibrionia; order Bdellovibrionales; family Bdellovibrionaceae; genus 21-14-0-10-47-8. The sequence goes on from JAYTZS010000094.1 coordinate 5,511, forward strand.
CAATCCAAACGCGATCCACGCAGCCAAATTAAAGACGCTGATCAAGTGGATGTGCATGGTTTCTGGATTGATAAGTTGGTTGCCAGTCGGATGTTGTTTAAGCGAAAAATCGGAAATTCTTTCGCTGATAAGTACAGTGATAACTTCACAGACCGAGCTGATATCAAACCTGAACTCGTGGCAACTGTCATGGATTTTATGTTGGGCCAGGTGAGTGAGCTCGAAGATGTTCAAGACGCACACGGCTTAGTGACCCAGGTAGAGCTGCCAGTGGATACGGGGGTCAGCCATATAATTGAAAAGCCTCTCTTCGGTGGATTGGCTAAAGCTTTAGGGGTGCCAAACTCCCGAGCGTCATTTAGCTCTGTTTTAGCGCAAGAAATTGCGGATGTGCAGCTGGATTCTGATCACCAGATCGAGGGAAGAGATTTTTATGATGCTGTTCGTGTCACTCGTTCTAGCGGAGCATTCGGAAAAATCCCGAAGACATCGCTTGTCTTTCAAGTCGGATCTGATCAGTACAGTGCGACACCCGACAACTTAGTGGCTTACACAAGTTTACACAATCGCCAGCTTGTCGTTTTCTTGGATACCATGAAGCCCGAAAAAGTGGCGGAAATTGCGACTCGAAAAGCGCAATTGGGAAATGACAAAAAGCCGTTACCAGAGCTGACGAAATTGCCTAAAGACGAGCAGACTGCCTGGAAAATTCCTACCGAAGAGCTTGAGGCTTATGTCCATGGAGGCCTTCAGAGCCCACAGCTTTATGAGAACCTGGTTATGAGCCTGCCATTCTAATCTGAAGCAAGCTCCCAGAAATGGGAGCTTGCACCTTGATCCTCCAGTGAAATTCAACAAAGATAGCTTCAGTGAAATCCGAAGCTCTCAATTCCATCTTAATCTTTACAGACGGTGCCTGCTCTGGCAATCCGGGGCCTGGCGGTTGGGCGGCTGTGATCGTGACTCCTGATGGACAGATTCAAGAGTTGGGTGGACACAAAGATCACACGACTAATAATGAGATGGAACTTTTGGCAGCGATTCAGTCTCTGCAAAAAGTTCGCGGCCTCAAAGTTCCAGTCATGCTCTACACAGATTCGACCTATGTCATTCGAGGAATCAGCCAATGGATTTGGGGCTGGAAAAAAAAGGGTTGGAAAACTGCAGATGGCAAAGAAGTGTCGCATCAGAAATTGTGGGAAATTTTGTTGGATCTAACCTTAGATCGCAAAGCCGATTGCCCGATTCAATGGTTGTATTCAAGGGGTCATGTAGGGACGCCGGGAAATGAACGCTGTGATGAAATTGCAGTCGCATTTTCACACAAACGATGGGTCGAACTTTATGAAGGTCCACTGCTAGAATATTCAGTGGCGATTTATGACCTGCCGGAAGATTCAAGCTTGCCAGAACAAAGGCCCAAGCAAGAAAAAAAAGTAGCTCATTCTTATCTCAGTTGTTTAGGTGGAGTCGTGATACGCCACAAGGAATGGTCCGCATGTGAGAAGCGAGTCAAAGGTCAATCAGGAGCGCGTTTTAAAAAAGCAATGTCGGACTTAGAAGAAAAAGAAATTCTGAAAGCTTGGGGTTTGTCAGAAACCTCGCCAATCAAAGAATCGTAATCACCAGGAGAATCAGTGGAAATCAAAGACAGCCATATTATTATCACGGGCGCCAATCGCGGAATCGGAAAAGCCACTGCCCTTATGTGTGCCGAGAACAAAGCTCATCTTCATTTGGTGATCCGTAAGTCCGATGCCTCGCTTGAAAAAGAATTGCTCGCAGCGGGGGCAGCTTCAGTAAAAATTTATACACTTGATTTAAGTGATTCTCATGCGATTGAACTTTTTCTTAAAAAAATGAAAACTGTGGATATCGACATTCTGTTCAACAATGCTGGGCAATTGACAGGCGGACTTTTAGAAGAGCAAAAGTTTTCTGAGATTGCACTTATGTTGCAAGTCAATGTGAATGCTCTGATTCAGCTGACCCACGGGCTTCTGCCACAAATGCTGAAACGAAAACGCGGCAAGATTATCAATCACGCCAGTGTCTCGGCGATTATGAACTTTCCCTGTGCAGCAACTTACTCAGCATCTAAGGCTGCCGTTTTGGCTTTTACGAATTGTCTGAGAGCGGAATTAAAGACGACTCCCGTAACAACTTTGGTGCTGATCACTCCGGGGGTCGATACACAGATGTTCCAGGACATTCCTAAGATGTATGGATCCAAAATCGATCTCGGTTTTCTCAAAGGGATTCCACCTAAAAAATATGCTCAGATGATTCGCGAAGCGATTCTCGAAGATCTTCCCGAACTAAAACCATCTGGGCTGACGGGAGTGGGATTGCGATTGGCGCAGCATTTGCCAGCTACTTTCGAAAATATTATCATGAAGCGATTCAAACGTTCATAAGTTCTAGAACACAGTAAGATTACTGTCTAGTGACTGGCAGGGAAAGTCAGAACTGTTGTGCCCACCGGGCCGGTCAAAGTCATTTTGCTATCTGCATTTTCAACCATGCTCACAGGTACCGGAAAATGGATATGATAGGGCGTGCTGAAGCGAGTGTGATTCGGGTAGAGCGAAGTGACATCGGCTAGAATTGTTTTGTGTTTTTCAGCTTTTCCTTCAAATCTTCTTCCACCCACATCCAAATAGATTCTCCACAAAGTTTTTGGCTTGTGGAGGTCATCATGCTTTCTCTCAGGTACAAAAAAGCTGAGAAAAACAGAAGTTCGTTTGGAAAGGTTAGATTCCAATTCTGCCTTTTGCGCCGAGTACTGCTCCACGGTCCACTGAAAAATTCGCGCCTTTTGATCGAGCTGGGCGCGGGATACTTTTGTATTGAGCAAGACGCCGGAAACTTCCATTGTCTCATAGAAACCGTCATAAACTTTTTGTTTGGAAGAGAATTGATCTACGTCGGAAAAATATTCTGGTTCTGAAATCAAACTCGGTAAATTTGGATTTTGGAAAGCCGATACGCAACCAGTCAGACTTGCCGATAGAACACAAAAAACAACCGCAAGCCCAGAAACCAAACTAAAGTTTAAAATAGAAAGAGGACGGGCCGATAAAGAATTTTTATTCTTCAGAATTTGATTTGATAACATCGGTTGTCCTATCTTCCGGAGCATATGCACATGGAAGACCTTATCATCATTGGCAGCAAGCAGAGGGTCAAGCGGATCTTTCTTCAAGGATTCTCTAAAGCTTACAAGCCTCGAGCTACCAAAGTGTCCACAGCGAGACCTTTTGCTCGATCGTTTTCAGTCCAGCCAGCCCATGGATAATCCAAATTGTAATGGATGCCTCGGGATTCTTTTCTTTTCAAAGCGCATTTGACCGACAGGTCGGCAACGATCGCAATGTTTCTCAATTCCAAAATATCCGAATGGATTCGAAAGTTCGAATAGTAATCGGTGACTTCAGTGAGAAGATTTTCAAGTCGGTGAGCAGCCCGTGTCAGTCTCTTATCTGATCTCACAATACCAACATAATTCCACATCAAACGACGAATCTCTTCCCACATGTGAGTGATCACAATCATCTCATCATCATCTGATTCTTGGGGGTAAATCCATTCGCGGGGAGACTCAGACGGCATTAAAGATTCGCTCCAAGATTTCTCAATTTCAGCAAAACAGTTGTGAGCCATAGCTAAACATTCAAGCAGAGAGTTCGACGCCAAACGGTTGGCGCCGTGAAGTCCAGTGCACGCCGTTTCTCCCAACGCCCATAAAGAGTGGATGTCAGTCTGGCCATTTTTATCGGTCCAAACTCCACCACAAAGATAATGTGCCGCCGGAACAACTGGAATTGGCTGAATTGACATATCAATTCCATACTCCAAGCACTTCTGGAAAATCACTGGAAAACGAGTTTGCAAAAACTCTTTGGAATGTTTTCGCATATCCAAAAACACGCAGGGTTCTCCGGACTTTTTCATTTCGGCATCAATCGATCGTGCAACAATATCTCTTGGAGCAAGACTTCCCATTTCATGATATTTTTTCATGAAGGGAACTCCTTTTGACGTGACCAGTTCGCCACCTTCTCCGCGCAGAGCTTCGCTGATCAGAAAATTTCTCGCTTCTTGATGGTAAAGACATGTCGGATGAAATTGCATAAATTCTAAATTGGCAATTCGGGCGCCAGCTCGATAAGCCATTGCGATTCCATCTCCAGTGGAGCCGCTCCAATTGGAAGTGTAGAGATAGACTTTCCCTGCTCCACCTGTGGATAAAATGGTGGACTTTGCGATTTCAACAGAGACCTCGCCAGTAACTTTGTCCAGCACATAAGCGCCCACACAGCGAGCAGGATCAATCATGTTTGGATCGACCTGGCGATTTAAAATCAAGTCGACAGCAAAGTGCTGCTCTTTGATTTCTATTTTGCGGTGTTCAAGACATTTTCTGAGCAGAGCTTGGTGAATCTGTTGTCCGGTGTGATCCTCGAAATAAAGAACGCGTCTGGCGCTGTGGCCACCTTCACGGGTCAGTTCAGCTTTGGAACTCCCGTTTTGCAGGTTAAATTGGACTCCCCAGTCCATCAAATCTTGAATTCTTTCAGGAGCTTGAGTTATGTAATCACGAACTACGTCCTCTTTGCACAGACCGGCCCCTGCGCGCATTGTGTCAACGATGTGAGATTCAAACGTATCGTCATCCGCCATGACGGCGGCAATTCCGCCTTGAGCCCAAGTGGTATTTGCAGATTTAGCCACATCTTTTGTTACGATGGTGACCTTGTGGACTGAGCTTCGGTCTGCGGCTTTCAGAGCGAAAGCCAAACCTGCCAATCCAGATCCAATGACAAGAAAATCACTGCGAGAAAGTTTCATGTGCCTTTCTCATAATTTGTTTTCGAGGATTTGTCCAAGAACTCCTGAGGACTGATGCTTGATTCTTCTTAGAGAGTCCAACACAATAAGGAGAGAGATGCGTGCATTCTTGTTTTTCATTACTTTTGCTGTGTTTGTCGCCTTGGTCGTGTGGCGAGTCGATCAACTGATGTTCGGTGACAAGCTGGCGTGGAGTGAAGCTCAATCTCGAGGCCAAATATCAGCCATTGTTCATGCACTTGATGTTGAAGTTCAAAGTGACAAAGATCTTTTAACCTTAGGGTTTGCGGAAATTGAACAAGCCAAAAGGGATTTCCCTAGCGGTCGACCTTACAGCCGATTTCAAATGGTGGCACGATTGCTGCCACCACACCCAAAGGAAGACAAGAAAGATTGGCAAATCGTTTCTAGTTTCTATCAGGCTGGATCAGCCAGTAAGAGTTGGGCTTTTCCCTATCTCACTTTGCTGTTGAAAAATATCAAACCGACCGATGTGAAAAACAATTCGGCTAATTTATATGCTTTATTAGACCCGCAGAGGAAACCGTTTTTGGTTTTACTTTCTCGAAGTGGAGCTAATTTCCAAGCAGGCCTTTTGGGCCCCGAAGCTTTACAAGGCTTGATGGATCGGCAAAAAGGTCAACTAAGTTCGGTTTATGTCGTCAATCTGCAAGGCCAAGCTCTCGGACACACGACTCCTGAATATGTCGGAAGTTTGCTTACTGAGGACCCAATTGTCTCTGAAGTCATGAAATCCTCAGTCGGCAGTGGCTTTGGAAATTTTAAGAATCTTAAAGGGGAACCGGTTCAAGGTTTGTATGAACAAGTTGAAGACACAAACCTCTATGCCGTGATCACGACTCCGCTCAATGCTTTGATGAAAAATCGAAATTCCGAGCGCGGGACTTTGGCTGTGATGGGCTTAGGATTGGCCCTGATCGGGCTCGGGGCCTTTGTTTATTTAGACAGGAAATCTGGACAAGATAAATCTCTCTTACCGAAGAGTGCAGTTTCATCGTCGCCTAGCTTGGCGCCTCTTGCTAGCAGCGCTCGAATTTCTGCAGAGGCAAGTGACACTGAGCGAATGAAAGCTTACACGAAAGTGGCTTCCAGTCTTTCGCATGAGCTGAAATCACCTTTGACTTCGATTTTGGCCTACGTGCAATTGGCCCAGTCAAATTCCGGAGACTTCGAGAAGTCCCAGGATCATCTCAGCAAGATTGAGACTGAGGCGCGAAGTGCGCGAGAGATCATCCAAAAGCTTTTGATTTTTGCCGGCGAAGACAAAGTCGCGACTCAAAAACTGGGTTTGGAAACGGTGGTCAATCGAGCTCTCAAGCAAGTCGAAGGTCGATTGTTCTCAAAAGGAATAAAACTGCAAAAAAATATTCAGTCTGTCTCACAGTTTACGATGTCGTCAGATTTGCTGATTCGGGCTTTTGAAGCTTTGTTGCAAAATTCAATTGAAGCTATGGAACGAGCACCCAAAAAAGAATTGAATGTTCAATTGAGTGAAGAAGACGGTGTCATTTTATTTTCACTGACCGATACGGGAGAAGGAATAGCACCTGATGATTTGGATCGTATCTTTGATCCCTTCTACACAACTCGAAGTGGATCTCAACATGTTGGGCTCGGACTTTCGACTGCACTGGGGATTTTCAAAGAAGCTTTTGGATCCGTCGAGGTGAAGTCCGAGAAAACCAAAGGCACCACGATGACAGTGAGTTTTCGTCCACAAGTGGGTGGTGAGAGCTACTTTCCGCCAGTCCAAATTGCAGAGAAGAAAAATCGCGAGAACTCTTCGGCCTCGATTCGGCTTGAGCTAGCGGCTCCTTCTGCCCCGGACACTCCTCCAGCACCCAGAACCCCAATTGCTCCCCCAGCTGTGGATTTTCTTCCGGCTCCGACAGCGAATAAATCGAGCCTCAAGCCTACTGGGCCTAAGGAGCCCACTGGATTCGAAGGCTTGCTGATCGATCATAGCATTGAGAAAATGATTGATGATGTGGACGAGGATGACGAAATTGCTTCTGCACCTGAAGGAATGGATTTCGCAGGAAATGAAAAAAATGAAAATCTAGAGGTCCAGTTGCCTTCGGAAAATCCAGCGTTCGAACTATCACATGGATTTTCAAGTAAAATTGACAAACCAAGAATGGACAAGCCACAGCTTCAGTCCAAAAAGAAATCTTCAGCTTCGCGAATCGATGACATGCAAGTGTCTGTTCGACGGCCGGGGAGACGGTCGTGAAGATTCATGACCACCGCGCACAGTTCACGGTATTTTTATTTTTTATATCGACTGATGAATGTGCTGAGATGAAAGGGACTTTTGTTGAGGCCGGATATGAGTCCTTTGTTTTTTCAGAACAAAGCATTTTGATTTCACGCCTGCAAGAAGCTGCACCGCACGTCATTTTATTCTCACCAGATGCTTTGCAATCTTCCTTGAGTGATTTTGTTTCTCAGGTTTTGGAAATGAATTCAGAAGTTCAACTGGCCTGTGTGGCTTCAGCTGAACAGGCCAAAGCTCTTTCAGATTACCGAGAATACAACTTAGCAACTCTGATCCCAGTAGGACCGCAACTTCCAGTGCGAACCATTTGGGCTATCGACCAAGTTTGTGAAAATCTTTACCGAATCTATCAGAACGAAGAACTCCTTAAGAGAATGGATGTGCTTGGTGCCGAACATGCGCAGTCTCAGAAACAGATTTTGGAAACGCAGTCTTTAAAAGCCGATCTAAAAGTTTCTCTGGATAGCAGCCGTTGGGTTCAAAAGCTGGATTTGTACAAAGATGCCAAGTCCAAAGAAGACTACCTGCATATTTTTTTAGGTCACCTTCAGGGGCAGGCTATTTTCTTTAAATTTTTGCCAACCGTGCATTCTTTCGTCGCGACAGCTGCTCAGGGTCCGGACATCGAGTCCTTAAAGGGCGTTGGCTCTCGGCTGACCACAGAAGAATCCAAAGACCTTATGAGCTCTTTGGCCAATGGTCAGGTCCCTCAAGCTTTGAACGAACTGATGCTCGAAGGTCTTAAAGTTCAGGAATATTTTTTCAAAACAGTTCCAGTGCATCGAAATTTAGATGGATTGTTGATTTTTTGGGGAGATGCAAACTTTCAGTTTGAAAAAATCGAAAATGATTTCATGCTGTTTCTGCTACTTTACCAACAAGCTCATTTGCTCAAGCGCAGTGAAAGTCTGGAGATCTATGATCCCAACACTGAACTTTACAATAGCAGCTATTTTTATAAAAAATTAGACGAAGAGATTGCTCGCGCTCGGAGAATTGAGAAGCCAGTCTCAGTTGTTCGAATGAGTTTGGATTATTACTCTGAAATTGAACAAAGATTCGGCTCCAACAACCGAGACCTGATCGTGCGAACAATTGCTGCGATCATGAAAAAAACAGGGCGAGTCAATGATTTTGCCTGTCGGACTGAGGAGCATGAGTTTGCTTTAATTTTGCCTCACTGTGCTCGAAAGGGTGCAGCTCTACGAGCCGAAAGACTGAGGCGAATCATTGAAGCACATGCATTTTCCGTTGCCGATTTGAAGGTGACGATCAGTTGCGGAGTTAGCGAGTATCCGACTTTAAGCAAGGACGCCACCGATTTGGATGTCTCCTCTGGCAAAGCGCTTGAATTCATTGTTTCTCGAGGCGGAAATAAAGTTTGTCTGTTTCGCCCATCTGAGGAATTTAAACCCGATTTTGATGTGCTGATTATTTGAGAAAATAATGTAAGGAGTTTGTGGAGCAGTACAGGCCAACTCGTGCAGTGATAAATTTAGATCATCTGGCGCACAATGTGCGCGAGTTGCGTTCAGTATTGGCACGGAATCTCTTTTTTTGCCCCATGGTCAAAGCCAATGCCTACGGACACGGCGATGTGGATGTGGCTTTGCGATTGCAAAAAGAAAATGTTAAGCATCTCGGGGTTGGCCTTATTGAAGAGGGCCTTTTGCTTCGCCAATCAGGAATTCGAACTGAAATTTTGTTTTTTGGGATGTTTGATTCTCACGGGGCTCGAGCCTTGATTGAAAATCAGATGATTCCAGTTATAAGCAGCTGGGATGAAATTGATTGTTTGGAAATTGCTTTACCGGCCGGTTCTCAATATCCAGTTCACCTGAAGTTTGATACCGGGATGCACCGCTTGGGGTTCAGTTTAAAAGACATCGGGAAACTTGTCTCTCACTTTTCTCAAAGCAAACTTCACGTAAAGGGGATTTTGACTCATTTGCATTCAGCTGAAGATGCGGCTGATATGACCGGGTCAAGTTTTGAGCAATTGAGATTGTTTCAAGAGGTTGAAAAAGCGTTCGCAAGTTATCAGCCTCACTCTCACACTTTGAACTCGGCAGGACTGCTGAATTTTCTACAACATCAGGGTCGAGTCCTTCCCCACGGAATTTTGAATTTACAAGGCGTGCGTCCTGGACTTTCCATTTATGGTTTGGCTCCAGTTTCATCAGAGCAAGTAAAATTAAAATCAGTGATGAGTCTTCGCTCCCAAACCGTTAAATATCATTTTGTGCCGAGAGGTGATGGAGTCTCTTATAATCGAACTTGGACCGCCACTCAAGATTCGGTCATTGCTGTTGTTCCCATTGGTTATGCCGATGGCTACCACCGTTTGCTTTCCAATCAAGCAGAGGTTTTATTTCGCAACCAGCGAGTTCCCTTGGTTGGTAATATTTGTATGGATTATCTCATGCTCGATATTACGTCGACTTTGAAAAATGAAATAGCTGATTCCCTCAAATCGGAACCTGTGACATTGTTTGGAGAAGACGAAATGGGCCATCAAATCTCCGCAAGTGAGCTTGCGATAAAAGCACGAACGATCACATGGGAAATTCTCACCAGTGTTGGAGAGCGAGTGCCGCGAATTTCATTCATGGAAGGTTCTCAATGATCCCGTCTATGATTCAATCGATGGTCAAACAATTAGCTCAGTTCATGGACAACACTTGGGAGTCTGTGATTGGGGGTGGTCGGAATTGGATTCGTGATGTCGGTGACATCACTTTATTCGGATATCAAT
>JAYTZS010000095.1:0-5729 GCA_043741885.1 Bdellovibrio sp.
GACGTGCACGGAGTTAAAAGAAGATCGTCTTCTTTTAACACAGGTCGAATTGATCACCTTTACGTCGATCCGCATATGGAATCGAATTTTCATTTGCACTACGGTGATTTGACCGATTCGACCAATCTGATTCGCTTGGTTCAGACCGTGAAGCCGGATGAAATCTACAATCTTGGAGCTATGAGTCACGTTAAAGTTTCTTTCGAAACGCCTGAGTACACAGCCAACGTGGACGGGCTGGGGACCTTAAGACTTCTGGAAGCCATCCGAATTCTGGGGATGGAAAAGCACACGAAATTTTACCAAGCCTCAACCAGCGAATTGTACGGAAAAGTGCAAAAAATTCCTCAGGACGAGAGCACTCCCTTTTACCCTCGAAGCCCCTACGCCGTTGCAAAGCTCTACGCCTACTGGATCACCGTCAACTATCGCGAAGCCTACGGAATGTATGCGTGCAATGGGATTCTGTTCAATCACGAATCTCCGCTACGAGGCGAAACCTTTGTGACCCGCAAAATCACGATGGCAGTTGCTGCGATCTCAAAAGGAAAGCAAGAGTGTCTATTCTTGGGAAATATCGACGCTAAGAGAGACTGGGGTTTCGCCAAAGAATACGTCGAGGGAATGTGGAGAATGCTGCAAATCTCTGAGCCAGAAGATTTTGTCTTGGCCACTGGCAGAACAGCGACCGTCCGAGAGTTCGTCGAGCTGGCATTTAAAGAAGTCGAAATCGACATTGAATGGGTTTCTGGCAAACGAAAAGAAGATGAAGTGGGACGCAACCGCAAGACCGGCCAAGTGATCGTCAAAATTGATGAAAATTACTACCGACCCACCGAAGTCGAGCTTCTGATCGGTGATGCAACGCTTGCTCGTGAAAAATTAGGTTGGACCGCAAAAACCAGTTTGGAAGAATTGGCTCGAGTGATGGTTCAAGCTGATTTGGAAAATGTTTTGGCGCGATTCTAAGGTGGAAACGTTGAATCAAGTTCTTTTGACAGGTTCAACTGGATTTCTGGGGCGATCTTTTTTGACGATCCCGGGCTGTGAAGTTTCGACTTTACCAAGGCATGATCCAACCGGGCAGAAATTTGATTTGTACTCGAAAGATTATCATTTCCAAAAATCAGCTGATCATCTCTTGCATTTTGCAGCTGGGTTTACCGTTCGAGGTGAGGAGTCAGCTGGGCATTCGACCCACTTGCAGTTGACCGAAAGTTTTTCTTTTCTTGAGAAATTTAGTCGGAAGAATCCAGGTGCTCATATTATTTACCCGTCATCAGGTGGCACCATCTACGCTTCGAAAAGTGAGCGGGAGCCTTTCACGGAAAGGGATCCTATCGAAGGATCCAATGTCTATTCTCTTTCGAAGATCAGCCATGAAGGTTTTTTATTTCACCTGGCGACGACAACAGATGTGCGCGTGACTGTTTTGAGGATCTCAAATCCGTATGGAACTTTGCTGCCGACAGACAGAAAACAGGGCCTTATTGGAGTTGCAATAAATTGTTTGCTTTCCAGCAAACCATTTCATATTTTTTCTGCACTCGATACAGTGAGAGATTTCATGTATATTCAAGATTTGAAACGAGCAGTCGAGTTGGTCCTCAATGATAAAAACAACAACGAAAAATTTCGTGTTTTTAATTTAGCTTCAGGTCGGGGCTGTCAAATTGGAGAGACGTTGGAACTAATTCAGTCCGTCTTTGGCAGAAAACTTGAATTAATCGAAGAGCAGCCATCTGCGAAAATGATACCTTGGTCCGTTTTGGACATCAAAAAATTTCAACAGTCCTACGATTGGTCGCCGAAAACTGAATTGAAAAATGGTTTGCTAGCGATGAAAGGACTGATCTAATTGCCACAAATCTCTTGTGTCATGCCTATTTTTAACGGAGTTATTTATCTGGAAGAGGCTATTCAATCCATTCTGGGACAGTCCTTTTCTGATTTTGAGTTGCTTTTAATTGATGACTGCTCGACCGATCATTCAGTTGCCGTTATGGAGAAGATGAGCCAGTTAGACTCTCGCATTCGAATTTTAAAAAATGAAGTGAACCTGGGTTTGCCAGCAACAATCAATCTAGGGATTCGCAATTCAAAGGGCGAGTTTGTAGCTCGAATGGATCAAGACGATATATCAGAGCCAACGAGGTTTCAGAAGCAATTCGATTTTTTAAGAAGCCACGCCGAAATCGATATTGTTGGATCTTGGTGGGAGTATTTTCCGAAATCGATAGTTTTAAAAATGCCGACGGATCACTGTGGAATTAAAATGTATTCAGTTTTGAACAATCCAATGGGACATCCTACCGTCTTGTTTCGAAAAAAAGAAGTGATTGAAAAAGTTGGTTTCTACGACGTCACTGCCTTTCCAGTCGAAGACTACGAATTTTGGTGCCGGGGGCTGGATCGTGTGCAATTTGCTAATATTGGCGAAGTCTTATTGAAATATCGAATTCACGAGGCTCAATCTTCAAATCAGAAATCAGACAAACAGCAGCTGCTATCCAAAAACTTGCGGATTGGTCAGATCAAGAAGATTTTGGCAGTGGATTTTATTGCGAAAAAATTTATCGATTTGCTGGATCATCCGCAGAAGTCTAACTTAAGTCTTTTCATGGCTTTATCCGTCTTATTTTTTATTAACCTCGTTCGAGGCATTTACTGCAGGAAAACTCTTGCTAAGTTTTTCATAAATGTTTTGCGAGGGCACAGATATGTTTGAGAATATTAAAAAAAGTTTCTCCGGCAATTTTTCTGGCGAACTTAGGGGAAACCATGCGTAGGCTGAGAATTCTTCATACGGTTGAGCACTATTTGCCGTTTCGCTGTGGTATGCAGGAAGTGGTGACTCGGATTTCAGAAGGACTGGTCAGCAAAGGGCATGAAGTCACAGTAGCAACGGGATCTGATGCTGGCCGTAATTCCGAAGAAGTTATCAACGGCGTCCGAATTTTATCTTTCGATATCGAAGGAAATGAAGTTCGTGGCTACAAGTGGGGCCAGACTCAGAAATATTTAGATTTGCTAAGAAGTAAAAACTTCGATCTCATTGTCAACTTTGCCGCTCAACAATGGGCGACTGATCTTGCTTTTCCTATACTCAAAGAAATGAAAGCTCGAAAAATTTTAGTGCCTACAGGTTATTCGGGCCTTCGCAATCCAGGCTATGTAAATTATTTTCGAGATTTGCCTGACTATCTCCGATTGTATGACAAAGTTATTTTTCATTCTCGAGAGTATCAAGATTACTATTTCTCATCTAAAAATAAGCTTGAAAATTCTGTTGTGATCCCAAATGGCGCCTCAGAAATCGAGTTCTCGGCTCCTGAACAGTTCAATCTTCGGAAATATTTAAATTTGGGTGAGGATGTGAAAATTCTTCTCACCGTAGGAAATCACACAGGGACAAAAGGTCACCGTGAAGCAATGGCTATTTTCGGTAAGGCCGACGTCCAAAATGTGGCCCTTGTTATTACAGGTGGAGGATTCTCAGAATCAGGTTGTTACAATTATTGTAAGAGACGAACAAAACTTTTTAACAAGTTCCCTTGGATCATCTATGGATTTGGTAGGAAAACCCTGATTAAAAGTTTTCTAAGTGGCATATTCGATTTACAAAAAAGAAACCGCAAGAAAAAGATATTTTCAATTCACTTAAACCGAAATGATCTAATAGATGCATTCAAACAATCAGACATATTTATTTTTCCATCTCAAATCGAGTGTTTTCCGATTGTGCTGATTGAATCGCTCGCTTCTGGATTGCCAATATTGACATCGGAAGCGGGGGCAAGTGCCGACATTGTGCGCTTATCGAACGCAGGCCTTACCCTGCCATCAAAGTCAAGAGAGCCGATCGTAGAAATTGATTTGCGTGCATCAGTTAAAATTCTAGAACGCTTTTTAAACTCAGAGAATCTTATTCAGATGCGTAAAAATGCTCTAGCGGCCTGGAAAGAAAGCTTCAAGTGGGAAGACATCGTGACTAAATACGAAAATTTGTATCTGACCACAACTGAAAATAAAACGACTGATCAACTATCTTGAAAAGAAAAAATAAAAAATGAGATTGCGAAGAAAAGACACTTTTAGAGCGACAGGAAATTAAATGAAGGCTGTTATTTTAGCGGGTGGATTTGGCACACGGCTAAGTGAAGAGACGATCCTTCGTCCAAAGCCAATGATCGAAATTGGTGGAAAGCCGATACTTTGGCATATTTTAAAAATGTACTCCGCTCACGGAATCAATGAGTTTATCATTTGTCTAGGTTATAAGGGCTACGTCATCAAAGAATACTTTGCCAATTATTTCCTGCACGAATCCGATGTCACTTTCGATCTCAGTAACAACCAAACGACCGTTCATAATAAATTTGCAGAACCATGGAAAATCACATTGATCAACACGGGTGAACAGACCTTAACGGGTGGCCGTTTAAAGCGGATTTCTGAGTTTTTAAATGCGGAGGAACCATTTTGCTTCACCTATGGAGATGGTCTTTCAGACATCAACATTCGTGAAACCATCGAATTTCATAAAAAGCACGGGAAAGTGGCGACAGTCACGGCTGTGCAGCCTCCAGGCCGATATGGGTCCATCAAAGTGGATCAAGGAAAAGTTTTGCAATTTACTGAAAAGCCAATTGGAGATGACGCATGGATCAACGGTGGTTTTTTTGTTCTTAATAAAGCAGTAATGAATTACATCGATGGGGATCAATCCAGCTGGGAAGGAGAGCCCCTCATCAAACTGGCTGCCGCCGGTCAAATGATGGCCTTTCAACATTCTGGATTTTGGCAGGCCATGGACACTCTGAGAGAGAAAAATCAACTCGAAGAATTGTGGAAAAATGGAAAAGCTCCCTGGAAAGTTTGGTGAGCTTGGCACATTTAGAAAGTGCTTTCTGGAAAGATAAAAAAGTGTTCCTGACAGGGCACACAGGATTCAAAGGGGGATGGCTTTCATTGTGGCTGAACTCCTTGGGTGCAAAAGTTTATGGTTTTTCACTCACACCGCCAAGCGAGCCTAATTTCTTTGAAGCTGTGAAAGTTCGTGATTCCTTAGCTGTCAGCACGATTGGTGATATCCGCGACCTAGACTTGTTAAGCAAAGCAATCCATGCTTGTGAACCCGAAATCGTATTTCATCTCGCAGCACAACCCCTTGTGCTTCATTCTTATGATGATCCAATTGAAACTTATTCGACGAATGTCATGGGTACAGTCAATTTGCTTCAGTGCCTACGTTTTTGTGCCTCAGTAAAAGCAGTTGTTAATGTCACCTCCGACAAATGTTACGAAAATACAACGAAAAGATCCCGAGTCGAATCCGATCCAATGGGAGGACTTGATCCCTATTCCAGCAGCAAAGGATGTGCGGAATTGGTAACGGCTGCTTACCGAAGTTCTTACTTCGCAAAATTAAATCTTTCACTGGCAAGTGCGCGAGCTGGAAACGTCATCGGCGGAGGTGATTGGGCGACCAATCGGCTAATTCCAGATTTTTTCAGAACTGCTTTGGCGAAAAAAAAACTAGAAGTTCGAAATCCCGATGCAGTTCGACCATGGCAGCATGTGCTTGAGCCACTAAGTGGCTATTTAACATTGGCGCAGATGCTTCATGAGGGTGGTGAGAGTTTTTCTGGAGGCTGGAATTTTGGCCCTGATAAATCCAACGTAAGGACTGTGCGTTGGATTTTGAAAATGCACTCCCCGAACAGCGC
>JAYTZS010000096.1:0-1941 GCA_043741885.1 Bdellovibrio sp.
GCCGCAAAAAATTTCAAGCGAAGTTCAGGCTAAGCTTCTCGCTTACGAATGGCCTGGAAATATTTCTGAGTTGGAAAATGTGATTGAGCGAGCCGTGGCGCTTTCCAATGGCAGCGAAGTTCTGGCCTCTTCCGTCCAGTTTTCTCAGACAGCAGCGCAAACTCTGCCTTCCGTTGGTAGCACTTTATCAGAAATGGAAAAAAAGTTGATCCTGCAAACATTGCAGCTCACTCAACAGAACAAAACTCGAGCAGCTCAAATTCTAGGAATTAGCATTCGAACTTTGCGAAATAAACTGCACGAGTATCGGGAGGCATCACCCTCATGAGTGAAATGTTCGACAAAACAACAGCCGCTCTTGGGACTGCTTTGAACATGCGATTGATGAAACAAAATTTGATTTCATCTAATATCGCCAATGCGGAGACACCCGGCTATCATGCTAAAAAGATAGATTTCGAAGAAGCTCTGTCACGAGCCTTGGATATTGACGGCTTGCGTGGCATGTCGACCAGTTCACCAGAGCATTACTCGGTGGGAGGGAAGTCTGCCAAAGTTCGCCCCGACATTTATGAAAATCCAGAAGGAGCCATCAACAATGACGGCAACACAGTGGATCTTGAAAAGGAAATGTCATCACTTACCGAGAACTCAATTATGTACAAAGCAGCTTTGCAGTTGATCAACAAAAAATTGGCAGCACTTCGCTATGCTGTGACAGAAAATAAATAAGGACGACTGAATGTCAGATTTTATAACCGGATTTCGCATCAGTAGCAGTGGAATGGCAGCGCAGAGAATGCGCATGAATACCATTTCCTCGAACATTGCGAATATCAACACGACCAGAACACCCGAAGGTGGAGCCTACCGCCGAAAAGATGTCGTTTTCGAATCGATGCCAGAGGTTAAAAATTTCGGCGAAATCTTGGGAGTGAATTCTCCTCAGGCTGACATGCAAAGGGTCCAGGTCACAGATATTATCTCAGATCGAAAAGCTCCTATGCTCAAGTATGAGCCGGATCATCCTGATGCAAATGCGGAAGGGTACGTAGCTTATCCAAATATCAATTTGATGGAAGAAATGACAAATATGATTCAGGCGACAAGGTCCTACGAGGCCAACGTCCAATCTCTTCAGTCATCAAAGGACATGGCTCTGAGTGCATTAGAAATTGGTCGATAACTTGAGAAGTAAAAAGTAGCTCGAGAAGAATCTGAGTGGTTGTAATGAATGCTAGATAAGAGCTGGATCTAGCGCAGTTTTTTTGAGAAAAATTGGAACTTTTATTGTAGAATTAAACAGATAGTCGGAGTTGGCCATGGATGGTTTCACCGTATCGAACGCAAATCGCTTCTTGGAAACAGGAAGAATGCCTGGGGAATCAAAATCGATCGGAATCGATTCGTCTCAATCTGGGATGGGATCTATTTCCGGAATTGGTTCAGCTCGCGACACTCAAAAAAGTTTCGCCGACACCCTGAGCGACGCCATTCAAAACGTTAATCAAATGCAACAGACTTCAGATAAAGCCATGCAAAATTTGGCGACCGGGCGAACTGATAACGTTGCAGATGTAATGATTGCCACTGAGAAAGCTGACATTGCTTTGAAGTTGATGGTTCAGGTGCGCAATAAAATCATCGATGCCTATCAAGACATCATGAAGATGCAAGTTTGAATTATAGTTAAAATTTTTGATTTTTGAGGTTTTCGGAGCGGATGATCGGTAGCTGATCACTTAGTTGATCTCTTAATTGGCAAGTGAGTAGAAAAGGGAGATTCAGTTTGAATAAGATTTTTGGCAGCCTGATTGTGCAATTCAGGGAGTTTTTTAAGAGCCTCGGGCCGACCAAACGAATGTCGATCCTTGCTGCTTCGATTATTGCGGTGGTGTCAGCCATTGTGATCTCCTTCATGGTCAGTGGCAAAGATTACGT
>JAYTZS010000097.1:0-5715 GCA_043741885.1 Bdellovibrio sp.
TCCGATTGAACGACTGTGGAATTATCTGAAAAGCAATTTCTTATCGCGAAAAATCTTCAGCGATTTAGAAAATATATTTGACGTTGGCTCACAAGCTTAGGAGATGCTGACGCCATCAATTATCCAATCAGTCTGTCGTTCGCAGTTGCAAATATAAATGGTCTATATGTCATGTGAAATTGGTATAAGTAACTCCGTGACGAGCACGTACTAATCCCTTAGCGGGCGTGAGACTGCTTGAAAGGAATAACAATCGCGATTGTTATTCCTTTCAAGCACGATGCCGCTGTCGTCGACTTTTACTTTTTTTGTTGCAACTATCATCTGATGATTTTCATGCCGTATATCCACGCCTAAACTTTTGAGTTTACGGACGAGAGTTTCAATTTGTTTTTCAGCTGGGTCCCCACGCATGTACCCAAGATCCTCGTACGTCGCACCACCTAGAACTTTGTAAATAGCTCTGGCAAGGCGGCTGGTCTGCAGGAACGTCTGAAGTTGTACAATCTTGGAGTTTGCTGGGTGATCCTATGTTAGGTCTGAGCTTGCCCGCTTCTCCTTCTCCTTCTCCTTCTCCGGACTTGTCCCAATGATCGTTAGGGTTTGAAAGTCGGGCAATTGCTGAGCAAGAATCCTCTTCCGGTCATTCTGGGTTCTTATCTTGCAGCGCTCATGCCGGATCTAGCAACGGTGGCAGCGAAGACTTCAGATTCACCTGTGGAGCTCAAATCGCGGCTCAAGAATTGCGATTTTTTGCGGCAGTTGAAAATAGCCTTTCCACGGATCTCTTTTCAAAGTAGGCCTGGAATACTTTGAAAAGGCTAATTCACTTGATTCTAAAGAAGACGATTATGAAAAGAGTTTGGTGCCGGCACCCCTGGCTCTGTTTAAAATCAAAATGACAGTACAATAGATTAATTTTTTCATATAACAGTGAGCTGCAAAAGGACGTCACGTCTAAACTCAAAAGACTGGCTAACAAGTGTCTCGGTCTAAGATTGAAATAAATTTTCTCTACACCTATTCGGCAAGGTAATGCGTAAAAGTTCTTTGTGCAATTTGTGGGTTATTTAAATTTATTCGATTGAAAGCGTTCGTATTAAAAAAACTGGAGATGTATAAATCATCTCCAGCGTCAGTGTAAGTTGTAAAAGCAAGCAGTCTTAGTGAGCTAAGACATGGACCAGATCTTCTGTCTTCAAGCGTTCACCCAAGGCAGCCATTTCTTCGATGAATTTCAGAATTTTCACGTTCTGGGCTCCGTCATTTAATGCAAGAGCTTCTGGACCAACACCGACACCACGGCGAGAACCTTTCAGGAAAGGAGCACTTGCAGTTTCGTTCCATTTCACATTTTTCATTGCGCGTTCAATTAAAAGTTTTAACTTGTCGGCTTTTCCTTCAGCGGCGTCCTGCACATATACGTTGAGTTGCACAGTATGGCCATCGCGCGAACTGCTTGTCTTGACTATGCTAATCGTAAAAGAGTCCAACTCGTCACTTGAAACGGGTCTAAAGGACTTGCTTGCCAAATACATTTCGGACTGGTTAGCCATTCCAATGTCTGCATAAACATCTTTAAATGATTTTGAAGTTACACCCACCAGCTCTTCATAGCTGATCGCTTTCCGAACAGAATTTGCAATTCCGTCAACAACACCTGCAAAAGCTATTTGACTAGTTGCCAGCAGGACAACCAGGGGCAAAATCGATTTCAAATTAATCATAAATATTCTCCTTACTAATTAGGTTTTCGATCAAATCTTATAAAAGTCATATTAGAAGCATTTGCTAAGAGCATGCCGATTCAAAGCAGTTTTAACCGAGCTGATAAAGCTTGAATAGGGATGCTGCCAAAGTTGGGCCTAGGGATGTTAAAGATTAGACAGCCGTAACCTCTCTCTCGAAAAAGTGGGTCCAGTGTTGTTTGAAATTAACCGATTTTCCATCAGTCCCGGAAGGCATAATATTCTGATCTCTCTCTGAACTTTTGATTTTGAAAAAATCGGAAGTTAACAAGCGGTTATGACCTTGGATTTCTCTGCTGAAATCCATCCGCACGTTAGTGAAATCCACACCACAGAATTGTCACTTCTCAATAAAATTGAGTTATCCACATTTTACCCACTCTTTATAGAAAGATCCCATCTGTAACTGATCTGGTCAGCTTTATGTACGGAGATAGCCTCTTGGCTTTCGACCAAAAGAATAGATCCCTAGCGGGTGAAAAATATCAAAATCCGTTATGTGATAATATTATTAACCGGAGCACAGCATACTGCGTATCATAGCGGGCAGTGAATGGCTGGTGGAAAGTATACCGCGAATAGGGCTGGCAATGCGCAAGTATCGTTCGAACGATTGTTAAAAAACGTCTGACCAGCTAAATTTCGGGTTCATGCTTTGGACCCGAGATGCAGTGGCCGAGCTAATAAAAGATAGATTTCAAGTTCGACTTTCAAAATGGATGGTGGGTCGCCTAATTAATCAGGACGTAAAACCAATGCCGTCCGAAAAAAACGCGCGGTCAACAAAGGCGAGCTCAAGAGAAATCTTGTTAGATATTTACGCGGTCGTCAGAAACGGCCGGATCTGGTTCGAAGATATTTTGAAGCTAAACACGTGCGCTATGCTGCCTGCAAATACGCAATATCTATGCTCCTGGCTGTTTCGGGTCTTCACTTTTTTCGGAGTGGAAAAAATGGTTATCAATTTAGCTTTGTTGTCGCAAACCCTCGTCCAATGCCTTTCTCGATGATCGTCGAAGTGTGGCAAGCAGTGTGACCGGATTTACCTGGAGTTCCCCACATCCCACAATACACTATCATCGCTTAAGGCCAGCGAAACTGTTGACTTGAGCTGCCACTTTCAATTCAATCATTTATAGAGGAAATTAAAATGGAGCTTCTGCCGGTCTTTCAAATAATCAAAATGGAAAACAAGGCGAAGAGGCCCTTCGATCGACAGCCTGAACCAACGGCAGTGATGACCGGTCTCGAACAGTCAGTGGAGTATAGCGCCGGTGGTGAGAAGGCAGGGCCCCTATTTCCCGTCTACCTGTTTCATCTTTCGCGCATCGCCCGCTTGTTAAAGCCAGGCGACCGAGTTTTAGATCTGGGCTGTGGAACGGCGCAACTTTTGTGCATGCTAGCAAATCTCTGCCCGGCGATTGAATTTGTCGGCCTGGATCTTTCGAAAGAAATGTTAACGCAAGCAAGACAAAATCAGAAAAAAGTAGAATCAGCAAATTTGAAAAAACTGACGAATCTGCAGTTCATTGAAGGTTCAATGCTCGATATTGAAAAATCAAATCGGAAATTTGATGCAGTGATTTCGAACTTTGCGATACATCACTTACCGAGTGCGTCTGACCTTGAAATTTTATTAAGGGAAGTTCGAAGCGTGCTGAAGCCTGAAGGTGCAGTCTACATTTCGGACTTCCTTCGTCCAAAATCAACCGAGACAGTAGAACTTCTGGCCGACTACAGTTATACTGGACATGATTCTATTTTAAAGGACGATTATAGATACTCATTACTGGCTTCCTTTGCGGAGCGCGACTTTGCTGAGGCGCTTGCGCGAGAGCCGCTGAAGCTGCGATTTTCAAAGACAAGGTTCTTCTCTTTCATCTTTTTTTTGCAAATGGGAAATTCGGGTGAAGTTCCATCTGCCATAAAAAAGTTTGTGCGAGCAACACGCAAAACGATGCCTGCGAAAAATCAGCGTGACTATTGGGCACTGAGAGTTTTTTCGCCAAATAATTGACACCTATTTAGCGGAAAAGCCAAGTCTGCCCGGAGATAGTTCGTCATCGTTGAGTCGGGTTCTACCTGAGGCAGCCGACAAGATTCTGTGATTCGATCAACCGCAATATGCACCATAAAAGCCTGAGCCTTGGCGTTCAAATTCATTGTGATTCGACTGCAAGGAGTGTCTGTGCAAACAACATCAGTCCTCAAAGGATTCATATGACATTTAAAATAGCCAAGAAAATAACTTTTTGTTTCATCTGGTCTTGTCGACACTGGAATCATATTGTCTTGGTAATAAATCAAGAAATCACTATTCTGCCGATAGAGAAGCAGATTTTTCGCTCCCATTGGCCATTCGGCGCTGCCGAATTTTGCGACGTCCGAGCTCTTCAAGGATAAGTCGCAGCGAGATAAAAGTCTTGGGCGACTCTCGCCAACTGCGTTTATGAAATTTTCGATGTAGGTATTGGAATATTTTTTTACAATTAGGTCATCGTGTATCCCCATCAGCCCAAGCAGTTCGTGAAAGACCAGCACAACAGAAGACGAAACCGAACGATTCGTCGACGGCCACCTTTTTCGACTGATAACGATTTTTTTCAGCGCAGGATAGTTGATCGCGTCCACTTCGACATCGGCCAAGAAGAGTTGGTCCTCCGTTTGAACAATGGCGGATTCGACCAAAACTGCAAATGCCTCCACGTCGAATCCAGGTGAAATCGGCATTGATCGAAGATTCTCGCTAATGACCCGAGCCAGAATCCTAAACTCAATCGCGATCCCATCTCCACCATTGCCGACAACGCTGCCCTGGCCAAAACAATTGAGGGCACACAAAAAAGTTCCCAAGGAAATGAGCAAATTGAATATTATTTTCAACATGGAAACGGACTCTGAAGATCAAACAATTGAACACTTACGCAGGCCAATTCCGATTTACCTCCGTCGCCTTCCGACTTTAGCGAAATTCGCTCAATTTCTGCAATGAATCGCTTTATGGCATCCCTCATTTCTACCAAATTCTCTTTTGAAGCACCAAAGGTGATTGACGAGAGAAATCGTTGATCAATTGTTTGCCCTTCGATTGATTCAATTGCTTTGGTGAGAATCTGTCTGTGATGTTCGCGAATCACCGGTCGAGGCACTGACTGCGAATTAATGAACGCCCCTTGCTTCCTTTTTATTCCGGACGAAGACAGCTCAAGGAGGTCCAATTTCAATAAGTTTTCTATAGCTTGATCTACGACAGCCACTTCAATTCCTAGATATTCCGCGATCCAAGTGCTCTGCGCTTGAAAATTCTCTAAATCTGTCAGATGGAGAATCGCTAGATGATACCAGTCCATGACTTCGGCAAAATCATTTTCAGTCAATTCTTTTTTCCTTCGCTTCCATTGCTCAATCAAAGTCAGTCGGGCCGCCTCGCGACTGACCTGGCTCCGACCGTGTTGACTTTCAACTGATTTACAAAAATTTTCTATATCTGATGCATCTTGAAATAACACGCGGGCGGCACGCTCGGCACTCGCACGTGACAGACCCTCATTTCCTCGAACGACTTGGCTTAAATGTGCCGGAGAAAGGGCAATATCTCGTGCAAACGCTCTTAATGAGTAGGTGGGATTTTTCGTCGCACGTTTTTCATATTCGCTGATTAAAATTTGGCGAAAATCACCGTTAGATATCATTGACCATGGCTTTCTCAAATCCTTTTCGAAATGTCAAAAAAAGTTGGCAAATGATTGGTGGCAGCAAGAACTCTTAGAATAGTTATTTTTTTATAGTTATTTTATGTTCAGAACCGCCAAACAAAAGTCTCAATGTGAGACTGACTCAAAATGAATCGCTGAGGTTAGGGAGTTTTGATGTTAAATAAAGTAGACTGGTCATGACGACGGGGAAAATCTAATTATGGACACAGTCAAAGAAATCACGGGCCCGCCCATCTGGCAGGTGAACCCAA
>JAYTZS010000098.1:0-1936 GCA_043741885.1 Bdellovibrio sp.
AGTTTGCTCAATCCAGCCACTCGCTTAGCAGTCCAGCAGACCCAAACAGGAATGTCTGGAAAAATGGGAGAACTGGTGGGATTCGCAGCTCCGAACCAAGCCACTTTACAAGCTCTTGCCAACCGAATTGAAAGTCAGGTTTTTCTGATGAGTTTCACTCAAATGATGTGGATCATGATCATCATCGTTGCCTTTGCTGTCATCCCACTGCTATTTTTGAAAGTTCCCAAGGGACCTATCAAAGCAGTGGATGTTCATTGATGACGAAACTAAATGAAAATGAAAACGCCTCAGAGAATCAAGGTGTTCGCGGTATTGTTTTACAGTTTTATCACACTCATGAGACTAAATTTCATCTTAGCTTTTTCATGGCAGGATTTGTTCTCGATTATTTTGCTTCTGAAGAAATTGCCAATCCTTATGTGCTTGCGCAGCAGTTTTTATATTTGACGGTGATTGCTTTTATTCTCAGTCTCGAACACCTGGTCGAATCGGACTCGGTCCAAATCGAGCGGTTGAAAAAAGTTTGGCCTTATCGTGGCTGGCTTTTGCATTTCTTTTTGGGAACTTTGCTTAATTTGTATTCGTTTTTTTATTTTAAAAGTTCGTCAGTCTTTTCATCGATTCTTTATGTCGTGGTATTATTGGCTGTCCTGGTAGCCAATGAATTTCCTCAGATCCGCAAATCTGGTGTCAATGTCCGTTGGAGTCTCTGGGTTGTTTGTCTCTTTTCATTTTTCTCAATCGTCTTTCCGCACCTTTTAGGTTTTGTCGGCTGGTTGCCTTTTCTACTGTCCGTGACCGCTACCACGTTATTTCTCTATGTGCATTTTCGATGGCTGATGCAATACCAAAAGAGTCTGAACGAAATGTTTCGATCTTTTCTTATGCCGGGAGTCGGAATTTTAAGTTTGTTTATCGGATTGTATTTTTTTGGAATGATCCCGCCGGTACCTTTGGCGGTTAAACACATGGGCGTTTACCATGAGCTGCAAAAGGTAGATGGGCAGTTCTTACTGTCTCACGAAAAAGCTGCATGGAAATTCTGGCAGCAGGGAGACCAGGACTTTGCGGCGAGGCCGGGAGATTCTATTTATTTCTTTGCAGAGATTTTTTCTCCAGCGCATTTTTCAGACGAAGTGACAATACATTGGCTCTACAAAGACCCGAAGGCTGGATGGAAATCTTCAGATAAAGTAAAGATGTCGATCAATGGCGGCCGGCACGAAGGATTTCGTGGGTACTCAGTTAAGAAAAATTATCAGCCTGGTGACTGGCGTGTGCAGGTCGAAACCACAGACGGGCGTGAAATGGGTCGACTGTATTTAAAAATCGTCTCTGATTCGGGCCAGGATCCGCGACAGTGGATTCAAGAACGATTCTAAGATCACTCTCATCAGGAGCGGTGGGTTAAAGTTCTGGATTCCCCGATATTCGGGGAATTTGAAAGCAATTTGTTTCCACTTGAAAATTTGATTGTTATTGTCGGGAAGTTCAAATTTTGAGGGGACAATCTTGGAGCCAACGACGCCACATAGTTTATTGCAGAACCTCTGGCATAAATCCCTGCTCACTCCTTGGCAAGATATTGATTCTCGGCCCAAAAAAGAAATTCGAGGTCGGTTTGTTCAACTGGGTTATTTATTATCTGGTGGCGATCCGCGAGATGCGGATGCTCAGGCCAGAATTTCTCAACTGACCAAAGCCATTGAAACGTTGCACTTAGGCTCTCTGATAATTGATGACATCGAGGACAACAGTCAGGTGCGGCGGGACGGGCCAACGCTGCATTTGCGCTACGGAGTTCCAGTTGCTTTGAACGTCGGAAATTTTCTCTACTTCGAAACCTTTGATCAGATTCGACGCGGCTCTTTTACGGACGAGCAAAAGTACCGAATGTACGAAGTGATGATTGAGACGATGTGGCACGGACACC
>JAYTZS010000099.1:0-5711 GCA_043741885.1 Bdellovibrio sp.
CGGATTTCATCCTGAATATCTTGGCGTGCCTCCTCCATCACCCTTTCTACCCTTTTCCAGTTGGGGTGCTGTTTGTACTTGGCCTCGAGGACCTGATTTTGAACTGCGACCTCATCGGCCCTGTACATGGAACTTTGTTCAATTGATAAATTTTCTAAATCGATACTCTTTAAATTTGGATGCTGGGCTTCGGTCCGAGCTATACTTGTCTCAGTTAAAGCTCTATCCCACTTAGAAATTATTAAAGATAGAGACCCGTACCAGGCTTCGGAGTCTCGCTCCTTTGCCAAAGCATCTTTGAGCTCTGATAAAATAGGCTTCGCTTTTTTTCGAAGGTCGGACGGTAGTTTGGACTCGCTGTCGACCAAAGCCCGAAGGTCTTCCAGCCGTGAGGCTGCCATTTTACTCTTGGCACTTTGGCCAGCAAGAATAACTCCGTCACCTACCTTCAAATTACCCTTATTCTTATCTGACCAAAGTGCTTTACAAAGGTCGTCCGTCAGGTCTGAGCACTGGGGGTTAATTTGTGGAAAAGATTGTGGGCTTCCCGACTCGCAGCTTTTATTGGCACCGAGTGCTTTTGCGGCATTCAACGTTCCTTCAATACATCTGATTTCCCAAGGATAAATCTCCTGAGACTCACCGTAAAATGACGTGAGAAATATGATCCAAAATAGCAGGAGTTGCATCGACCGACTCATATGCAGTTTATCGGCGTAAAACTAGGTGAAGTAAAACGAAGTGGATCTACTTAGCATTGATTAACGGAGAGTCTCAACTTTAGTCCGGGCGGTTCACTTCGAGTCTCTTCACGAATCGGAATCCACCAACTGCCTAGAGCAGTAATTTCCGCGATCAGTAGAAATGGTAGAGCATTAAAAAGCTCTGTTCCTCGGATATTTTCTTTTCATAGCGAGCTCCGAGATCCCAATTGTTAGCCATGTCAAAGCGAAGTTCGGTCTTAAAATAATTTTCTGGTTGTTGCGCTTTGACTGCTTGTTCAAAGTAGCTCTGTTCCGCCATCCACTTCAATTTTTTATGCAGCTGAATTAGCAGACCTAGAGTGGGCCCTGCAGAAAGTTTATAAGGATGATCTAGAAAGTGAACATCGTAATACCCCTGAGCTTCCATCAAGGCATAGCCAAGAATTCTGTCTCCCGAATCCAGATAGTGCGCATATCCGCCGCCAATTCCGAATCCGGAGGTGAGGCATTCCGATTCGCAAGCCCCCTGTTGGAATCGGTGAAGTCCAATGTGGACCCGCCAGGACGGTTTTTGCATGAAAAGGTTCCAAGGATTCATTGCGGCGACTCGGAAAATATCGAAATCATTCACTTGAAAGCGTTTTTCTTTGCTATCGAACTGCGCTCTCAAATGAAAAAATTCAAGTTGAGAGTCGCGCGGATATCCTAAGTGAGGATCCAAGAGATCATGCAATGCAAATCTCATTTCAAGCTCAATCGAACGGCTTCCTAAATAATTTGTTCCATATCCCAAAGCAGCGCGAGCTGAGCCGTGACCTAAATCTGGTCTTTCCATCTCAGGTAAGACAGCGCTGAAGTTTTCGCTGACTTGATCGATCGAAGCTCTCACTCTTAAAATTTTATTTTTATCCTCGGCTGCTTTCGATGAAGGATCAGTTAGATTCTCGGGATGAAGAATGTCAGCGTAATCCAAAGCAGTGTCGAGCAGCGGCACATGACTTTCGGGTTTTTGATTTAAGATTCGCGAAAGCTCTAGATCTGTCATGTAATCTCTGAAGACAGCTTGATTTTCGTCGCTCAGCTGATTGTATCTCTGAAGGAAAACGCTTCTCAAAGCAGGGCGAAAGCTCACTTTCGAAACCAAATCAGGTTCCTGGTTAACTGCTTTGACTGCATCGACCGGAATCACATACATCGGCACACGGTCCAAGATATGGTAGCGAGGGGCAGCTGCTTCGAGCACGGTCAGCATATGGTAGGCACAATTCTGAGTGAAAAAATAATAGTCAAAATAGGAATTCCCAACTTCCCATAGGTGTCTTGCGACCATGTCGACTTCTGTTGCGCTGAGGTTTAGGTCATAGGACCAAAGATCCCTGGACTCGAAATCATTGTATTCGCGAACTTTGTAATAATAAGGAAGATTGCTAAAAATACCCTTGAAGAATCCGGTCAGTCCAAAGATTGCATAAAGCATCGGATTGGAAATCGTCACTTGAGCCGCATAGCCGACTCCGTGATCCAACAGTTCGCTTCGTTTGCCGTCGGGACCTGATTTTTTATTGATGCGGAAGAAAGTATGTCCAAAGGCTGAGCCAGGACTGTTGGCATAGTAGGATGAAAAAACAAAGCTCAAAGAATCGGCTTTGATCACGGAACGAAAACGCCTGTACATGGCGCAATTTTTTAAGATTGGGTCTTCATCTTCATTTAGATCTGTCAGCTTTAACTCTGTTTTCAACCAATGAAGTCGGGCTGGAAACTGACATCTCGGATCGAGATCGAATTCGGCTGAAGGGGCAGGAGAGTAAAGCACAGCGAGCAGACTGTTTAACTCTGCCTTGGGGTCGGTCCTGCCCTCTCGGCTAACAAAAAATTTAGCATCGGAAATCTGACTTTTCCAGCTGCCAAAAATCGTTTTTTTATAGTGTCCTAATAAAAGCCACTGTCGTTCCTCAGCAAGCTTCAGAGATTCGGCTCTTTCCACCGCTTGCGGATAGGACAAAGCAAACTGCAGCTGAGTTGGGGCCGGACCTGGCGTCTGTGCCTGAGCTCTCACCTCAGAAGACAAAACCAAAACTGAAAACAAAAAAACGAAGATCTGGATGCGAATCATGGGAACCGTCACTGAGGAAATTGATATTGAGTGAGCCAAAAATGAAAACTGCACTGTGAAAACAGTGCAGTTTCAATAATCTTTAAATTTAGATCATTAACCCAGATTGCACTGACCAGCTACCTTAGCATCACCTTTGATCACAGTGATGATATTGTCAGTCAGAATATTGGGTTGAGCGTCGTTGGTGAAGATTTGGTTATAGTTCGCTTTTAGAACTTGACCCAACTGTTGGCTCTTCATTTGACATCCCATGACCTCAGTCAAAGCTGCCAAAGTTTCGCCATCACCCTTTGCAACGTCAGCAGTTAGAGCTGAACGGTTCGCTACAATGAATTTGTCCATGTTCATTGCAACTTCAGCTGTTGGACCATCGGTGCAATTCAATGTTCCGAAAGTGATTCCGAACAATTGATTTGAAAGAGTTCCATTGGTTGTCGCCGCAAAAATTTGACCGCCGCGCTTTCCAACCACAACAGCACCCAATCCACACCCCGCCATTCCATATTCACGAGTAAATGATGCCGAAGATGGAGAAGAAGCAGACGCAGAATGCGCTTTTCCAGCTGCAAAGCCAGTCGAAAATACCAAAGTCGTCACAACAGCAGACAGTACCAAGATTAATTTATTCATTTTCTTTTCCTTCTTTAGTAGTTTCTACTAGATTAAAGTCTGGCAGGAAGCTGCCACTGCTTTAGTGTTGCGAATTGTGTTTTGCATTGAATCTTTGATAGCTTGAGCAGAGGCTGGGGCCGCAAAAATCTGACCATAATCTTTGTGAAGTGCGCTTCCGACTTGAGAAGGCTGCTCGCATTGCCACATTGTCAAAAGCCCTGACAAAGTCTCGCCTTGTCCACGAGCGATATCTTCTTGAAGCGCTACTTTATTCGTCTCGATATACATGCTTGAACTTGCTCGACCTTGATCTTCATAGCAGTTTGAAGTGCCTGAAGTGATTGCCGATGTTTGCGGAGAGATCAGATTGTTGAGCACACCTGCCACAATTTGAACTTTCCCCGGCTGGTCTCCAAAGACCAAAGCTCCAACACCGCAACCTGCCATTCCGAAGGGAGCCGCTTGAGCGAATCCTGCACTTAACATCAGTGAACTGACGACCATTAAACTTTTTAACACTTCAAAACCTCCTGTTATTTTGTATATCTGAGCATTTTTGTTCAATAGAAATCAAGAAATATTAATTTCTATATTTCTGATTCTTTAGCCTTCATTTCGTGAAATTTCTAAAGTTTTTGGCCACAAGGCATTTCCTTTGCGAATTCCGAGAGGACTGCACTATGCTGATGCCGTCTTTGCAAAACTCAAAAATCGAAACTGTGCATTCGAGGAGCTGACTGTGAAAACAAAAATTATTTCCGGAATCTTAATTTCAATTGCTTTGCTCACTTCTTCAGGAAAGGCTGTTAACAAAGTTGATAAAACGAGCGATAGAACTCCAGCATCTGCAGTGACTGATCGAAAGGATTTAATCTCGAGCTTTCGCTGTGAAAAATTCAGTGGTGGACTGGGCGATTTGAAATTGAAAATGATTGAAAATTGCAATTTAGATAACCCTTTTAGCAGTTCGATGAGCCGAACTGTCGGCGGCGAAGAAGTCTATATGTTTTGCTGCCATCTTGCGAAGTGATGCTAAAGATTTTTTTTGCAGGCAGCCTTCTTACTCTTATAACTGCATGTTCTTCTTTTTTTTATTATCCGACAAGGGGCCAGTATTATGACCCCGCAAAAATTCCCTTAAAATACGAACAGATTTTTATTCAGCCATCGAATGGAAAAAAAATCCACGCTTGGTATTTCCCGGCTGAGGGAGTGATCAAGGGGACAATCTTGTTCTTTCACGGAAACGCCGAAAATCTCAGCTCACATTTTGTCAGCCTCTATTGGCTGCCGGCCTTCGGCTACAGTTATATGATCTTTGATTATCCTGGCTATGGAGAATCCGCAGGCAGCCCAACTCCTGAAAGCACAGTCGAATCAGGCAAAGAAGTTCTGAAATGGCTAGCACTCCAACATAAGGAAAGTCCGCTGTTCATTTATGGTCAAAGTTTAGGTGGCAATATTGCTTTGAGAGTCGCACTGGAAATGAAAGATCAGATTCCGCTCAAAGCAGTGATTGTTGATGGCAGTTTTGCTTCCTATAAAGCAGTTGCGAGATCAATTCTTGCCAAGCACTGGCTGACCTGGATCTTACAACCTCTCACTTATTTGGTGCTCAGCGATAAGTATGCGCCAGACGATGTGGCCAAGCTGTCGCCGATCCCATTATTGGTCATTCACGGAGAGAAAGATCCTGTGATCCCAGTAGAACAAGGAAAAAAGTTGTTTGAAAAGGCCAGCGAGCCTAAATCGTTGTGGATTTTACCTTTTGGATTTCACGGCGATGCTTTTTTCACGGAAAATAAAATCTATCGGCAAAAGTTTTTGGATTTTTTGCAAAGCAATTGAAGATTTAAGAACGGCTGTCTCAACACTCCAAAATCGTCTCATTTTGACACACTTCTCAGGCACGCAGCTTGTAATTGAATCAGCTGAAGACTAGGGACCCACGAAACTGATCTTAGGGAGCCGTTGATGAGACCCTCAATGTCGAGACTGTCGCTTTATTTGACATCTGTGCTGCTTTTTTCGCTACCACTATCGAGCTATGCTCAAATGGTTGGTTTTGAAAGTGAGTTTGCGACAGCCGGGTTCATGGAACTTCAGTGGGGTGAAAAGCAAATCGAGTTGTCTGATAAAATTTTGCAAATCGTTAAGAAAAATTTTGGCGGTGCTGGTAAAATCCAACTCATTCCTTGGTCTAAGTATCCCGAAAAGAATCTGCAGATAAAAACCTACAGAGATCCACTTGGCCGTCAATGGAACGTCGACCCTGA
>JAYTZS010000100.1:0-1928 GCA_043741885.1 Bdellovibrio sp.
TCACAAGCTTCGAATTATCAGTTATCCAGGTTGGGAAAACTTTTTTATAACTTGGGCAAAATCACACCAACTCTGGAAGAATCTTGGTAAACAAATTTCAAGTCCTACAGTCAGCGTAGGAACGCTGTCAGG
The DNA here is from genome assembly GCA_043741885.1 of Bdellovibrio sp. Lineage (GTDB taxonomy): Bacteria > Bdellovibrionota > Bdellovibrionia > Bdellovibrionales > Bdellovibrionaceae > 21-14-0-10-47-8. Next base: position 133 of record JAYTZS010000100.1, read on the forward strand.
CGCTATCCACGAAGCTCAGGAGGGCGCGGGCGTCGCGGTGATCCCTACTCATTGCATTTCAGATGAGTCGCCAACCCAAACCCTCTCAGTCTACAATGAAACAAAAGGACGGCGTTCAATTCAACCTATTTATTTAGCATTTATTTAGCAAAGCGCCTAAAGGAAATTTTGCCTAATCGAGTTGAGATTGTTATCAATAAGTTGAAAGAGGCCATGACCACTTTGGGTTGAGGCGGTTTTAGATACGCCCGCAATGCCGGTTCACTTCGTGTAGAAAGGTTTTGAAAAAAGTTTGATCGGCACATCCCGAATATTTCATTTTGATATGCGCTGAGCGCTCTTCGACTTGAACGAAATCGCGACATGCAAGAGTGCCTGGGACAAGAGCGCTTACGGAAGTCCGTTTTAGATTTGAGAGGGATGCGTCTGAGAAGGGTTGTACCGAGCTAAAATGATAAGGAGAGATCTCGGTTTTACAGACCCAGCCAGAGGCTTCCTTAGAAATTTCTGTGTGCTCGACGCTGTAATGGCCTTTGACGTTGATCAGAAGGAAAGGTCTGGTAAATCCCAAACATGGTATCACAAGGACCAGGGAAAATAAAATTTTGACTACAGCTCGCACAAACCAAATCCTTGTTGTTTTTCGTTTATCCGACATTGATTCAATTCGGCGTTTTTCTTGCTGAATAAAGATATTCTTCGACCTCTATTATCAGGGTAGCTTTCGAGAGAATATTTCGTTTGAGCCGCGGCAAGGTCGGGAGCATCTTTACTTAGCCCGGGGCGGTCGCACAAATCAGCGGACGCCAATGCGCTAGCCTCTCTGCTTTCTCGCAAGTTTTTGTTTCGGGTTAAATAATTATTTATTGCTTTGTATTCCATCCAGTCTGCGAATCTCTCACTTGAATTCGTCGATAGACTGTCTCCGGTTAACTCCGGGCAATTTCGACCGCAATAGGAAAACCATTCTCTTGTTTGTGCTTCGACAAGTAGTGATGTTTCTGCCAATGCCTTATCGAATACTTTTGAACGCTGTTCTGCCGTTGCATTTTGATAAGTACCGACATCTGAGCCATCCGTGATTTTCATACAGGAGAGAGACTGTGTGAAAATCTCTTCCACGCTCGCATCTAGCTTGAGGTTGGTGACAAAAATGTCATTGTTCTTACTTGCTATGAAGCGATCGGGTCTCATAAAAAATTGGTTCGGAGTTTTTTTCCCATTTTTTGTAATAGTTGGCTGTGCAATCGTCATAAAATCCTTTTTCTTTATTGCATCAGATATAGTTTGTTTAGCGATTCGTTTCGCCGCATTGTCGACAGTCTTTTGATCAAAAGGGACCGATTTGGTAGTCGCCTGCAAGCAGTTATACAGAACTTGCATAGAATCAAAAGTGATCGGAATTGAAGTTGGTGGTGCTTTGCGAGCATTTTCAGCAATTTGCTCCCACTCAGAACAAGGTAAAACCGGGCCTGCCGCTCCAACCAAACGATTCAGGGACTTGTACAGCGAGCTTTTTTCACGGACTTGATGCCAGGCATTTTTAACTGGATCTATCGAATGACTGATTTCGTGGGCGATAGTTCCATAGATTATGGAATCAGACTGAAATGAATTAAAAAATCCTGCACACACTGTGAAAGCGGTATGGGCTTTACTATAAAAAGCATTCAATTGGGTCGATCCGCACTCCTCGTCAACCGGCGTTTTAGTTGGATCGAAGTAAGGTAACGTCAGCTTCATTTCAGCCACTCTTGCCATCATTTCCTCTTTTTGTGCGGAAGGTATATTGAATT